>JAHZHF010000057.1:12040-13204 GCA_019420405.1 Clostridiales bacterium | reverse complement strand
GTTCTTCTTTCGTATCCTTATGAGAGCATGGATCCGTTCCTGCAGATGATCAGAGAGGCGGCATCCGATCCGGATGTGCTGACGATCAAGATCACGATCTACCGTCTGGCAAAGAAGGCAAGACTGGTGGAGTATCTGTGCGCGGCGGCGGAGAATGGCAAGGAAGTTACGGTTCTCATTGAGCTACGTGCCAGGTTCGACGAGCAGAATAATATCGACTGGTCCGAACGGATGGAGGAGGCCGGGTGCCGTGTGATCTACGGATTTGAAGGGTATAAGGTTCATTCCAAGATCTGTCTGATCACATACAGAAGCAGAAATGAGATCCGCTATATCACTCAGGTGGGAACCGGAAATTATAATGAGAAGACTGCAAAGATGTACACGGATTATTCGCTGATGACTGCGGATCAGGGCATCGGCGAGGATGCGGCAGTGTTCTTTAAGAATATGTCCATCGGAAATCTGGATGGCGTATATGAGCACCTGATCGTCTCTCCCACGAGCCTGAAACAGAAAGTACTCTCACTTATGGATGAGGAGATCCGGAAAGGGGAGAAGGGGCGGATCATCATGAAGATGAATTCCGTGACGGATATGGACTTTATCAGGAAGACTGCGGAGGCGTCACAGGCCGGTGTACATGTGGATCTGATCGTGAGAGGCATCTGCTGTATCCTTCCGGGAATTCCGGGACGTACGGAGAACCTGCGCGTGACCAGTATCGTGGGGCGTTATCTTGAGCACCCGAGAGTATTCGTTTTCGGGAAAGGTACGGAAGCCAGAGTCTATATCGGATCGGCGGACATGATGACGAGAAACACAGAGAAGCGGGTGGAAGTGGCCTGCCCCATTTACGATGAGGGGATCAGAAAACGGCTTATGCATGACCTGAAAGTAATGCTTGCCGACAATGTAAAGGCCCGCCAGATGGACAGAAACGGGCTGTACCAGAAGAAACCGGTTACAGGAGAACGGGTGAACGCCCAGGAGACGTTCATGAAAGAAGCGCTGAACGCCAGAAGGCCCGCTGCTCCGGTGAACAGAAAAGAGAAGAATACTCTTATTGAAAGGATGTTCGGCCTGTTCCGCAGGCGGAAGATAAAGTGACAGCGGGTCTTGAATATATTAGAGTGACTCACAGAAGCTGTCGGGTGAGTCATG
>JAHZHF010000057.1:0-11915 GCA_019420405.1 Clostridiales bacterium | reverse complement strand
AAGAGAAGCACATCTGTATCTGCTGGAGAATGCAAACGGCATGAAGGCATGTGTGACGGATTACGGCGCGGCGCTGGTAAAGCTTCTCGTGCCGGATAAGGATCAGAAGCTTAGAGACGTGGTACTTGGCTACGACGATGCGGCCGGATATGAGAAAGGAACTGCTTCTTTTGGAGCCACAGTCGGCAGAAATGCGAACCGGATCGGCGGAGCGCAGGTTACGATTAACGGGAAGGATTATGACCTGGTGAAAAACGATAAAGGAAAGAATAATCTCCACAGCGGTCCGGATCACTATAACCACCGGATGTGGGAGACGGTGGAATACACAGATGATCACGTCACTTTTGTACTCCACAGCCCGGATGGGGACCAGGGATATCCGGGTGCGCTGGATATGCATGTAACCTATACGCTGGATGACACAAACACGCTGGATATCCACTATGAGGCGGTTCCGGACCAGGATACAGTGATCAATATGACAAATCACAGCTATTTTAACCTGAACGGACACGACAGCGGATCGGCGATGGGGCATAAGGCGGTTCTGTACGCTGATTACTTCACTCCCGCGGATGCAGAGTCCATTCCAACCGGAGAGATCCGGAGCGTGGAGGGCACGCCTATGGATTTCAGAACGGCGAAAACTCTGGAAAAGGAGATTGATGCAGATTATGAGCCCCTTAAGTTCGGCGGCGGGTATGATCACAACTGGGTGTTGAAAAATGAGGGCAGATTTGATAAAGTAGCAGAAGTGATTTCAGAGGAGAGCGGGATCACCATGGAGGTGTATACAGATCTTCCGGGCATCCAGATGTACTCAGTGAACTTCCTCAATAATGAGCCGGGCAAGGGCGGAGCGGTTTATCCGAGGAGGGGCGCTGTATGTATGGAAACCCAGTATTTCCCGGACGCAGTACATCATGAGAACTTCCCGCAGCCTCTTTGCAGAAAAGGAGAAAAATACGATACACACACAGCATATCGTTTTCTGACAGAATAATGGGAAAATCAGTATATATCGCGGAGAAGCCCAGCGTGGCTCAGGAGTTCGCAAAGGCATTAAAAATAAACACAAAAAGAAGAGACGGATATCTGGAGTCTGATGAGGCTGTCATTACATGGTGCGTGGGACATCTTGTGACCATGAGCTATCCGGAGGAATATGATCCGGCGCTCAAGAAATGGTCCCTGCAGACGCTTCCATTCATCCCGGAGGAATTCAAATACGAAGTGATTCCCCAGGTGGCGAAGCAGTTTAAGACTGTGAGCTCAATCCTGAACCGGGACGACGTGGATACGATCTATGTATGCACCGACTCCGGGCGGGAGGGAGAGTACATCTACCGCCTGGTAGAGCAGGAGGCCCATGTGACGGGAAAAAAGCGCCGCAGGGTCTGGATCGATTCCCAGACTGAGGAGGAGATCTTACGGGGAATCCGGGAGGCAAAGGACTTATCTGAATACGATAACCTGAGCGCTTCCGCCTACCTTCGTGCCAAGGAAGACTACCTGATGGGAATCAATTTCTCGCGGCTTCTCACACTGAAATACGGAAACAGTATTTCCAGTTACTTAAAGACAAAATATGCGGTGATCTCCGTGGGGCGGGTTATGACCTGTGTTCTCGGTATGGTTGTCCGCAGGGAGCGGGAGATTCGGGAATTTGTGAAGACTCCGTTCTACCGCGTGGTCAGTTCTATTGACGCCTCGGGACATACGTTTGAAGGCGAGTGGCGGGCAGTGAAGGGATCCAGGTATTTTGAGTCCTTTGATCTCTACAAGGAAAATGGATTTAAGCAGAGGGAAAAGGCGGAGGAGCTTGTATCATACCTCTCCGAAGAGACACCTCTTTCCTGTACCATAGAATCTGTGGAGAAGAAAAAAGAAAAGAAGAATCCTCCCCTTCTTTATAATTTGGCGGAGCTTCAGAACGACTGCTCCAGACGGTTTAAGATCAGTCCGGACGAGACACTCCGGATTGTGCAGGAATTGTATGAGAAGAAACTGGTGACCTATCCGAGAACTGACGCCAGAGTTTTATCAAGCGCAGTGGCAAAAGAGATCAGCCGGAATTTAAACGGACTCTCCAAGTATCCGATGGCGGCGCCATACCTTCAGGATATCCTCAGCTTCGGCAGTCATAAGGGGCTTGCAAAAACGCGGTATGTAAATGATAAACAGATCACGGATCACTATGCGATCATCCCGACAGGACAGGGCCTTGGAGCCCTCAACTCCCTTTCGGGGACGTCTCACAGGGTGTATGATCTGATTGTGAGACGTTTCTTAAGCATTTTCTATCCCCCGGCGGTCTACCAGAAGGTGGCCATCGTATCAAAGATCCGGGGGGAGAGCTTCTTCTCCAGCTTCAAGGTGCTGGCAGAGGAGGGATATCTGAAAGTGGCGGGAATTCCCCAGGGGAAACGGCCATCCGGCCAGACAAAGAACGGGGACAGCCAAAATCCGGATCCGGAAGGGCAGGATACAGAGAATGCCGAAGCAGGCAGCTCAGCCGGAGATCAGACACAGGATCAGGCCCTGGACACAGCCCTTTTTGAGATCATCAAAACGCTGAAAAAAGGCAGTGTTCTTCCGGTCCGTGCACTGGAAATCAAAGAGGGAGAGACGTCCCCTCCGAAGCGGTATAATTCCGGGTCTATCATCCTGGCCATGGAGAACGCAGGGCAGCTTATCGAGGATGAGGAACTGCGCGCCCAGATCAAGGGAAGCGGTATCGGAACCAGCGCTACGCGGGCCGAGATCTTGAAGAAGCTGATCCATATCAAATACCTGGCGCTGAATAAAAAGACCCAGGTGATCACACCTACGCTCCAGGGAGAGATGGTGTACGACGTTGTGGACAATTCCATCAAATCCCTGTTAAACCCGGAACTTACGGCAAGCTGGGAAAAAGGGCTTACTTATGTGGCAGAAGGGACGATTACCCCGGATGAATATATGAAAAAGCTGGACGATTTCATTACGCGGCGAACCGTCGGAGTGAAGGGACTCAACAACCAGTACCAGTTGAGAACATGTTATGATAAGGCGGCGGTCTTCTATCAGAAAGGAAAGCGTTCCGCAGGAGCGTCCGGCACGGGAAGCAGATCCGTAAAAAAGACTACAGACAGCGGCAGACAGAAGAAGTAAACCGAATCAATAAAAAACAATCGAATAAAAAATAAAAATTCAGCCGGCAGCCGGCGGAAAAGGAGAGAATGAAATGGAAGCATTGACAGTAAAGGAGCTTTATACACTGGATCAGACGATTGCAAAGGACATTTTCGAAGGAGTGACTTATCCCTGGGAGGTGCTCCCGAAGATCAGCGCCTTTATCGTGGAGCTGGGGAATACACTGAGCAGCGATGAGTATGAGAAACGTGGAGAGAACGTATGGATCGCAAAATCCGCGAAAGTAGCGCCTACCGCATTCATCAACGGCCCGGCAATCATCGGAAAGGACGCCGAAGTGCGCCACTGCGCATTTATCCGCGGCAACGCCATCGTGGGTGAGGGGGCAGTTGTAGGTAATTCAACAGAGCTTAAAAATGTGATCCTCTTCAATAAAGTGCAGGTGCCGCACTATAATTATGTGGGCGATTCCATTCTCGGCTACAAATCCCATATGGGAGCCGGTTCCATCACATCAAATGTAAAATCAGACAAGAAGCTGGTAGTTGTGAAGACACCGGAAGGAAATATTGAGACCGGTATGAAGAAGTTCGGAGCCATGCTCGGGGACGAAGTGGAAGTGGGATGCGGAAGCGTCTTAAATCCGGGAACGGTTGTGGGAAGTCACAGCAATATTTATCCGCTCTCCTCTGTACGCGGATTCGTGCCGGGAAACAGCATCTACAAAAAACAGGGCGAAGTCGTTGAGAAGAGAGAGGACTGAACAGACTATGAAACAGATCGGATTTATCGGAGTGGGGATCATGGGGAAATCCATGGTGCGAAATCTTATGAAGGCAGGATATGAACTCCACATTTATGCCCGGACCAAGGCGAAGGTGGAGGATGTAATCAGTGAGGGAGCAGTTTTTCATGAAACGATTGCGGAGTGTGTGAAAGGGCGGGAAGCGGTTATCACGATCGTGGGATTCCCGCAGGATGTGGAGGAAGTTTACTTTGACAGCGGAAACATCCTGGACAGTGCGGAGCCGGGAGCTTATCTTATCGATATGACGACGACGAGCCCCATGCTTGCGGAAAAACTCTATGAGGAGGGAAAGAAGAGAGGATTTCACGTACTGGATGCGCCGGTCACGGGAGGAGATACCGGGGCGAAGGCCGGAACTCTTTCCATTCTCGTGGGCGGAGACCGGGAGGATTATGAAGCCTGTCATGAGTTGTTTGAGGCTATGGGAACAAATATTAACTATGAGGGGAAGGCGGGATGCGGCCAGCACTGCAAGCTGGCAAATCAGATCATGATCGCCGGAACTCTCTCAGGTGTATGTGAGGCGCTTACTTACGCGAAGGAGAAGGGGCTTGACCTGAATACCTTTTTTGAATCTGTTTCAACCGGAGCGGCGGGAAGCAAACAGTTTGATACATTTGCTCCGAAGATTATCGCCGGGGACTACGCACCGGGATTTTTCATGAAACATTTCATCAAGGATATGAAACTGGCGCTTATAGAGGCGAACAGAAGTGGGATCGACCTGGGTGTATTAAGCCAGGTGCTGGCCAATTATGAGGAGCTGGAAGCGGAAGGATACGGTGAACTGGGAACACAGGCTTTGATGAAGTTTTATGATGAAGAGCACCGTTTTGTCGAAGAAGAGTAACAAATAGTAAGCCGCAACGATTCGCCGGCATAGATTTGGATATTGACAAATAGAAAAATGCCTCGTATTATTGTATTAAATAAACAGTACAATAACGCGAGGTATTTTTATCCGGTCAGTCTGGGGCGTGCTGTTTTACTCATGCGAACAGCTCCGGGATGAACTGTGATACAGTTTCCGGGTGGAAAGGCCGAGCGGACAGGAGGCAGTATGTTAGAGATACAGGGGCTTAGCAAATCATATGGGAAGAATCTTGCGGTGGATAATGTGAGTTTTGTTGTGCCGGACGGACGCGTGGGGATACTCCTCGGGCCGAATGGAGCCGGGAAATCGACGATCATCAAGAGCATTGCAGGTCTGTTAAGATATAATGGGGTTATCCGGATTGAGGGGATTCCGGCGAGGAATCTGGACGCAAAGAAAATTTTCGCCTACGTGCCGGAGATCCCGAGCATGTTCGACGCCCTGACTGTGCGGGAACATGTGGAATACATACGGATGGCCTATGGAAGCAGTATTACGGACGAGGAAGTGGAAGCGCTCCTGAAGGAGTTTGAGATGGATGACAAGCAGGAGAAGCTGGGAAACGAGCTTTCCAAAGGAATGATGCAGAAGGTAAGTATCTGCTGTGCCCTGGCGGTGAAGCCGAAGGTGATCCTCCTTGATGAACCGATGGTGGGGCTGGATCCGTCCGCGATTAAAACGCTCAAAGAAGTCATACTCCGCCTGCGTGATCAGGGCGTGACCGTATTGATCAGTACGCATATGCTGGAGATGGTGGAGGAACTGTGGGATATTATGTTCGTAATGGAAAAGGGGCATATCATAGGATCCTACAATAAAGAAGAGGCTGCGGGAAAAGATCTGGATGAGCTTTTCTTTGAGATGACAGGTGGTGAGAGAGCATGAGAGCACTGTTTTATCTGACGAAAAGAAGTTTTATCAACAATCTGAAAAAAGCGGTGAGAAAACCGACCACACTGATCGCACTGATTTTAGGAGCAGCTTATACAGTTTTTGTGGCATTTTCACTCGGTACTCTGGCAGTCGGTATCCGGATGGATTCCGTGCAGGGGCTGGTAATTATTGTGACGATCTGGACGATCTACATTACACTCGGCAATTTTATGGCTTATTCCGGGAGGAAGGGCGTGATCTTCCGGCCGGCGCACGCACATTTCGTATTTACGGCGCCGATCAGTCCCAAACTGGTGCTGGTGGGGAGTTCATGGATGAACTATCTGACATCGGCGATTGTATTTCTAGTACTGTCCATCGGCGGACTGACCGTATTTCAGGTGCCGGTTTGGCGGGTCGTTTTATTCCTGCTGGTGGGATGCGGAGTTGAGGTGGCGCTGGAACTGTGCATCATGGTATTCCTTTATACGAATGATCATCTTCCGGAAAAGCTGATGAGCGGAATCAGGATGGGGATCAAAGTATTCCTGATTGCATTTACTCTGGCGATCGTGCTTTATTTCAGGAGAAACGGCTTCTCCGTAGAAAGTGCGCTGGGATTTATAGACTGGCCTGTACTCCAGATGATTCCGGTGATCGGCTGGCAGGTGGCGGTATACCGTCTGATACTGCTTGGACCTGACACCCTGAATATAATATGCACAGTTTTGTACGCGTCGGTTTTTGTGATCTTTGCAGCCGGAGTGCTCAGAATGAAGTGCGACGGGGGATATTATGAGGAGGCGGCAAAGTTTGCCGACGACTACGCGGAGATCAGACAGCGTCAGCAAAACGGCGAGATGGTTACAGGGCTGAGCGGGAAGAAACGCCGTTTCCGCCGGGTAAAAGAGAAAATAACCGGGAGAGGGGCCAGGGCGGTATTCTACAGACAGCTTCTGGAATATAAAAAAGAGAAGTTTTTTATCTTATCCAAAATGACCCTGATCTGCGCCGTGATCGCGCTTATCTTTTCGTATTCCTTCCGGGAAGCTGTGGACGAGACAGGGAGACCGGAATTTTTCCTCCTTGGGATTGTGGCTTATGTGTCGCTGATAATGAGCGGGTATCTGGGAAAATGGGAGAGTGAACTGAGCAGTCCGTATCTCTTCCTGATCCCGGATTCTCCGTTTAAGAAACTCTGGTATGCGACGGCTATGGAGCATATAAAAGCGCTGGCGGACGGATGTGTCATCTGTATTCCCATCGGAATATTCTGGCAGATCCACCCTCTCTATATTGTGCTCTGCATCCTTGCATTTGTGGTGATTCAGGCAGACCGGCTGTATACCAAAGTGATCGCTCAGTGCCTGCTGGGAGACGTGTTCGGAAAAACAGGGCAGAATATGCTCCGGATGGTGATCCAGATGTTTCTCCTGGGACTTGGCGCGGGCGCGGCAGCCCTGGCCGGCGTCTTTATAAATCCGGGTCTGGTCTTTCCAATCGTGCTGATTTATTGTATGATAATAACGGTGGCAATGGGAGCGCTTGCGTCCCTGCGCTTCGAGACAATGGAACAGCTTGTGTAGAGGAGGTATGTGCAGATGCTGGATGAAAATTTTGTGACCATGGAAATTGATAAAGTGAAACATATTGCGCTGGTGGCGCATGACGGAAAGAAAAAGGAACTGGTAGACTGGTGCGACCGGAATAAAGAGGTGCTCAAAGGACATTTTCTCTGCGGGACAGGGACGACGGCCCGGCTCATCGCAGAGCGCACGGGACTCCCGGTTAAGGGTTACTGCAGCGGCCCCCTCGGAGGCGACCAGCAGATCGGAGCGAAGATCGTGGAGGGGCAGATTGATTTTATGATCTTTCTGTGGGATCCGCTGGAAGCACAGCCCCATGATCCGGACGTAAAGGCGCTGCTTCGGATCGCAGTTGTGTATGACATTCCGATTGCGAATAATCTTGCTACCGCGGATTTTATGTTAAATTCCAAGTATATGAACGAACCCTACAGCAGAAAGATTGAGAATTTCAATAAGACGATTCAGGAGCGTGTGGAGAGGATGAAGTAAATTGTAACCATAGGACTTGACACGGGCGTTATGCCCGTGTTATTCTATCACAGGATGCTTTAATACTTTAAAGCGTTACGCTTTAAAGCAAATTAGTAAAATCGGATCGAATAGTGACAAAAGGAGAGTAAAATGGGAATTAAGATTATACTGCTTATCGTATTTTTTGCGGTGATGGTGGGGGTTGGAGTTTATTCAAGACGTCACGTTACCAGTGTGGACGGTTTCGTGCTGGGAAGCCGCTCGGTAGGGCCGTGGCTGACTGCGTTTGCGTATGGCACCTCCTACTTTTCGGCGGTCGTGTTCGTCGGGTATGCCGGACAGTTCGGGTGGAAATACGGAATTGCGAGTACATGGATCGGCATCGGAAATGCGGTGATCGGAAGCCTTCTGGCCTGGGTAGTGCTGGGGCGGAGGACGAAGGTCATGACGCAGCATCTGGGCTCGCGCACTATGCCGGATTTTTTTGGAGAGCGCTACGGCTCGAAAGCGCTGAAAGTTACGGCATCCGTGATCGTATTTGTATTCCTGATCCCGTATACGGCTTCGGTATATAACGGGCTTTCCCGTCTGTTTGGTATGGCGTTTCATATTCCTTATACATGGTGCGTCATTGCGATGGCGGTATTTACAGCGCTGTATGTGATCCTGGGAGGGTATATGGCGACTGCGATTAATGATTTTATCCAGGGAATCATCATGCTGGCCGGGATTGTGGCGGTGATTGCGGCTGTCTTGAATGGCCAGGGCGGGTTTATGAACGCGATTATGGAGATGGCGCAGATTCCAAGTGATGTGGCGCTGACCGAAGGACAGCCGGGAGCGTTTACCTCCTTTTTCGGTCCGGACCCCCTCAATCTTCTGGGAGTTGTGATCCTGACATCATTAGGGACCTGGGGACTGCCTCAGATGATCGGCAAGTTTTATGCCATCAAAGATGAAAAATCTATTAATACAGGAACCGTGATTTCTACCCTGTTTGCAGTTGTGGTATCCGGGGGGTGTTATTTCCTGGGCGGATTTGCGCGCCTGTTTGACAGCCCGGAGATCTACGACGCGACAGGAACTGAGGTGGTATATGACAGTATCATTCCCCATATGCTTTCTTCCCTTCCGGATATCCTGATCGGTATTGTGGTCGTGCTGGTGCTTTCGGCGTCCATGTCCACTCTGTCAGCACTGGTTCTGACCTCGAGCTCTACCATGACGCTGGATCTTCTGAAAGATAATGTAGTGAAGAATATGAGTGAAAAGAAACAGATTGTTACTATGCAGGCGCTGATTGTATTCTTTATTGTGGTATCCGTAGTGATAGCCCTTGATCCGCCTACATTTATCGCACAGCTCATGGGAATTTCCTGGGGCGCTCTGGCCGGAGCTTTCCTTGCACCGTTTTTGTACGGGCTGTACTGGAAGGGCGTGACCCGCGCGGGAGTGTGGGCCGGATTTATCGCAGGGGTAGGGCTCACAGTGTCCAATATGTTCCTTGGATTTATCGAGTCATCTATTAATGCGGGGGCTGCGGCCATGCTTTTGAGTCTCATTGTAGTTCCGGTGATCAGTCTGATTACGCCGAAGATGGAATCCGGTAAGGTGGAGGAGATCTTTGCGTGCTATGATGAGAAAGTAACGATTACAAAGAAACGCTCTCTTTGGGAAAGTGCCGGAAAAGGCGAAGCTTAACTTTCAGCTGAAAAAAGCCTGCCGGCGGGACTGTTTGACAAGAAATCAGACAGTCCCGCCGGCAGGTTTAATATTGTCCTTTTTCTGAGAACCAGATGTGATCCTCTGTTTTTGCTTCGCTGATCTACAGAGTCAGAGACGGGGCTGTGTATACGCGTGCAGCCATCTCCTGATCCAGCAGATACAGGCTCTTTGGATCTGATCCGAACAGTTCCATTTTCTTGATCAGATCGGCTGCGTTTGTCTCTTCTTCTCCCTGTTCCTTGACGAACCAGTCAAGAAACTGCATGGTACGGAAGTCTTTTGATTCATAGGCAGTTCCGTAGATATTATTGATCAGTCCGGTTACATAGCGCTCGTGTTTTAATCCTGCCTGGAGGATGTCCATGTGGCTGTCAGCTTTAAAATCCGGTTTTTCGACCGCCTCAAAGGTTACTTTTGCGTCATTGTTCTGCATGTACTGTACGAAAAGCATGGCGTGATCGCGCTCCTCCTGTGCCTGGATGCGGTACCAGTTGGAGAATCCGTCGAGTCCTTCCTCGGAAAAATAGTTGGAAAAAGCCAGATAGAGGTAAGCGGAATAAAACTCCTTATTTACCTGTGTGTTCAGAAGTTCTGCAACTTTTTCATTTAGCATGATTAATAATCCCCTTTCAGAAATTTAATAAATCTACATACAGTATAGTGCCGAATATGGGAAAAGGCAATGTGTATGGAAAAAAATACCTGTGATGGTCTTGATTTTTCAGGGTATGCTTATATAATAAAGGTGAAACAATTCCTAGTAAAATACTAGGAATTGAACGAGGCTGTATGGAAGAGAGGATGCACAACGGCCTCATGGATGAACAGTTGTGGCATTTTGTCAGGAAGGAGAAAAAGAAATGGTAAATATACAGAAAGCAGCAGTGATCGGATGTGGGTTTGTAGGTTCGACGATCGCGTATACATTGATGCAGAAGGGAATTTTTTCAGAGATGGTGCTTATCGATGCAAATGAAGCGAAAGCGGAGGGCGAGGCTATGGATATCAGTCACGGACTGCCGTTTTCACATGCGATGGATATCCGGGCAGGGAGCTATGAAGAGATCGCAGATGCGGCTGTTGTGATCATTACAGCCGGAGCGAATCAGAAACCGGGCGAGACAAGACTTGATCTGGTGCAGAAAAACGCGAAAATAATGAAATCTGTCATTAGCGAAATACGAAGGGTAAACTGTGAGGGAATACTGATGATCGTATCCAATCCGGTGGATATTCTGACAGAGGTGGCACTTCGCGAGTCAGGATTCCCAAGAGAGAGGGTGATCGGTTCCGGAACGGTGCTGGATACTGCGCGCCTGAAATATCTGGTCAGTGAAATGCTGAATGTGGACAGCAGAAATGTACATGCCTTTATTGTGGGAGAACACGGTGACAGTGAGCTTGCAGCCTGGAGCTGTGCCAATATCTATGGAGTACCCCTGGAAGATTTTGCCCGGATGCGGGGATTTACAGAGTTTGAAAGCATAGAAGATGAGATTTACCGGGGAGTCAGGGACAGTGCGTATGACATTATTGAGCGCAAGGGTGCGACTTATTATGGGATTGGCATGGCTGCGGCCAGAATCGCGGAATCCATTGTTCGGGACAGCCACACTATTGTTCCGGTCTCTGTATCTTTAAGCGGGGAATACGGACTGGAAGGAATCGCCCTGAGCATCCCCACAGTGATCGGCCGGGGTGGCGCGGAACAGGTCCTGGAGATCGCCTTCAGCGAAGAGGAGAGAGAAAAACTGGAGCGGTCCGCCGGAGAACTGAGAAGCGTTCTTGCACAGGTGAGAGACTGATGAGGGATCAGGCCGGGAAAGAGAAAACACAAGAAAACAGAAAAACAGGAGCGGTTCCCTTTCAGAACCGCTCCTGTTACTTTATATGCTGTTTAATCGCTTCAAAACTTTCAGAACTGATAACGTGTTCGATCCGGCAGGCGTCCTCCGCGGCCACTTTCGGATCGACTCCCAGACGGACAAGCCAGGTGGAGAGAAGCGTGTGGCGTTCGTAAATGCAGTCCGCGATCTCCCTTCCGGATTCGGTCAGGGTGATATATCCTTCGGGGGAGACGACAATATGGCCGCTTTCTCTTAACTTCTTCATTGCGACGCTGACGCTTGATTTTTTGAAGTTGAGTTCCGTAGCGACATCTACTGAGCGGACTACCGGAAGTCTCTGGCTCAGGATAAGGATCGTTTCCAAATAGTTTTCAGAAGATTCGTTTGTATGCATAATTTCACCTCGATCAAATTAGTCGTTTCAATATCTTTCACAAGTATATCATAAAACATGCGGGCATGCCAGCTATTTAGTTCATTAACTCCCTGTCTCCGATCATCCGAAAACAGGGGGGTTCGTGAAACGTATTCTGCGGGGGATGGAGGACGGCTCATGGCTTCGCTCCAAGGGATAAGGGAAACTACAAAGT
>JAHZHF010000056.1:9628-13243 GCA_019420405.1 Clostridiales bacterium | reverse complement strand
GGGCAGGCGGGGCGCTTGTCTGAGCGTCAGCGAGTTAAGCCCCGGCTGTCCTTGCATTTAGTCCGTCGCTGGAACTCTTAGTTTCACTTATATCCCTGGAGCGGAATCCGGAGCCGTCCTCCATCCCCGCAGAATACGTCTCAGCAAAAGCGCTGTTTTCGGACGTTTTTCCTGCGGAAGTTAATGAACTTTATAGCTGTTGATCTAAATAGTTGTTAAGCTGTCCTCCTCCGCAAGTTTTTCAACCTCATATAATCCAAGTCCGAGGAACTCTGCAATCTCCTCCATAGATTTACCCGCCTCTATGTTAATTTTCACCAGGTGCTTTAACGTCCGCTGTTTCCCCCGTTCTTCTCCCCGCTTTTCTCCTCTCGCTTCTCCCCTTCTCTCCGCACTGTTCATCTGAGAGTTATAATCCCGAATCGCCTTCTGCCTCTGCTCATACTCCATCCGTTTCTGCTCATCCAGGCTCAATTTCTTCAGCTCATCGTATGCCTCTTCAATATATTCGTCTTTCTGTGCCATTTCTTCAAACTCCTTCCGGCTCTTCCCACCCAGAAATCTCATCCAGCGGATCACTCCTCCTTCATTCTGATCCTTTACCGGCAGTTTCTTAAGCTCCAGGATATGCAGTTCCAGCAAATCCGTATACTGTTCTCCTGTATCTGCATCGCAGAGTATAATCTTCCGGTAACATTTCTGATCCTGTGGAAAATGGATAAAATCAAGGATACTGACATGAATACACTTTTTCAGGCTCTCATAGTCTTGACTCTCCCTGATCTGACCTGTATAGATCTTACTTACATAGAACAGTACCCGTTTTGTCCAGTATTCGAAATAAGGAACCTGCATCTCCAGATTCATCTGCGATCCGTCTTCCAGCTCCACCAGCACATCAAGAATCCCCAGTTTATCGTCTTCTGACTCTTTCCGCAGTTCTGTTGCCATCAGCGTGGTCTTATGTATTTCATCCGGATGTTTCCCGAGAATTGCGGCTATGAAGCCTCTCCTCACTTTCTGGTTCTTCATCAGCTCTTTAAAACAAAAATCCACGGTGGGAAGCATAATAAAATTTTCTTTGTTATCACTGTGTCCTTTTACTCTGTGATTGTTTTTTTGTCTTTTGTCGTCACTCATTCATTTTCCTCCTTCATCTTATCATGTTACGTCTGAATAAAAAAGCAAAATCTCTTTTCTGGATTTCCGGGCGATACTGCCCTATGAATTTTTGAACTGTACCGGACTCCATTCTGTAATCAGAAGACATTCACATACCGAACTGTTACCATTGAAAAGACACCCTCGACAAAGATATGTCTTGGATGTCTTCAAAGATATCATTGTAAAATTACATTTGCAATAGGTTTTTTATCAAAAACCGGGTTATCAACAAACTTACATGAGTTATAAAAAGTTATCCTCTGTATGTTCATTTTTTATGACTTTCAGCGAGTTTTTTCTATTCCGTAATTAATCCCCTCACTGTATCCCAGATCATCTGCCCGGATCATCAAATGTTTCATAAATCAGTTCTTCGGCTCTTCTCCTTTTTCAAGAGCAGCAATCGCCTCTTTGAAGTTAGGAAGCCACTCTTTTTCGGCGACAAGAAGTTCGTTAAGCGCTCCTTTCGCTTTATAATAGCTGTTTACCAGCGGATTTGCCACCAGGGCTTCAAGAGCAGCATGGTAACTTCCTGTAACTGCTGCCTCTACAGCCAGCTTTTCATATTCTTTTGCGGCATATATCTTGCTCATCATATGACCGGGAAGTTTCGGGAAGCACATTGGATGTATACCTGCTGCATTTACAAGAGAGGTTGTCGTGCATACGCATCTCGGATCAAACTCCTGGATGCAGCCCATGCTTGCCACATCCGGGCTGAACACTTCATTTGTATTATTCCAGAGAGCGTTAATCAGCGTAATTCCCGCTTCTCCGTATCCCTTGCCTCCCCGGGTATTGCATGCCAGCTTATAAGCTCTTGGATCCAGTTTTTCATACAGCTCAAACGTTCTCTTCTCTATGATCTTGACACACTCCGCTCTTGTCGCATGTTCGGGAGCGTTCAGATCATCGCATACGTCTCCTACATGCGTTCTTACATGTTCAATCATAGTCTCCCAGTGATTGCCGGAATAATTCTGCAGGTCATTAAAGTTCGTATCGTAATCATAATAGAACTCAAGATATGGCCCCATCGGAATATATCCGATAAATTTTTCAAGGTCAGGTTCTACAAATTCTCTGCGGAGCGCCGGGATATTCTCAGCTGACCACTCCAAAAGCTTTTCAAAAGCCTCGTCTGTTCTGTCTTCCCCAGTTACAAATACCTTACACCAGATCAAATGATTAAGCCCAATCACTTCAACAAATACATCATCAGGATTCTCTCTGCCATAAATTTGCTTCATGGCGTTTCTGATCACAGTCGGCCCATTGCAGAGGCAGGCATATTTAATATTAGAATGTCTTTCCAGCGCTTCTCCGACCATGCCTGACGGATTTGCCAGATTGATCAGATAACACCCCGGCTTTGCAGCTTTTTCGATCGCGTGAGCAATCTCAAGCATTGCCGGAATTGTCTTAAACCCCATAATCATCCCGCCGGGAGCCGTGGTTTCCTGTCCGATCAGCCCATGTTTAAAAGGAATTGTCTCATCCATATTTCTTCCGTCTGACATGCCCGGACGGATTGTTGTAATTACGAAGTCACAGTCTTTCACAGCTGTTTCAAGATCTGTAGTCAAAGTTATCACTGTATCCATGCCGGCGTCCCGGAACATTTTCTGGACATATTTTCCTGTGCAGTTTAGTCTGTATTCATCAATATCCATCAGCCTCCATTCAGCTACTTTCATATAATCCCTACGCTCTATCAGCATCTCGGCAATATCCGGCAGATAAGAGGAACCAGAACCTACATTTGCTAAAATCATTTTGTTGTTATTCATTTTTTCATTCTCCTTTACTTTGTTTTATTTGAATCTCGGGAAAAGCTCACAGGCATTTCCTGCCATCACCTTTTCTTTTTCATCCTCTCTGTATCCCGAGTATCCATTCAGAGTTTCAATATCCCTTTTTATATGCGGCGCCTTATGAGGCGGGTAATCAGTGCCAAATACCACATGCTTACATCCTGCCACTGCTTTCAGCATTTCATATACAGCCGGATCATTCGCCATAGCTGTATCATAATACAGAGACTGAATCTGCGGATAAATTACCTCATATGGCTGTTGCGCCGCTCTCCACTCGGACGCATGGCTCAAGCGGTGTGACAAATACGGGATCGTGCCTCCGGCGTGAGAAACTATCCATTTAATATCAGGGGTTTTCAGCATTTTGTCCTTATAAATAAAGTCCATCATAGCCCTTGTTGTTTCAAATACATACTCATATGCCGAGTCCATGCTTCCTGTCAGTTTCAGGTTATATCCTGACGCCCTTCTCGGACTGGGATGAAGAAATACCACCGCTTTCCTCCGGTTCAGTTCCTCAAACACCGGATCAAGGCTGTCATCACTGATATAAATATCGTGGTTATTACTTGATACACAGAACCCGTCACACTGCAGTTCATCACAGGCATATCTGATTTCATCCAGCGCAGCC
>JAHZHF010000056.1:0-9618 GCA_019420405.1 Clostridiales bacterium | reverse complement strand
CTGAGGATCATCAAACGGAATCGAGGCAAGGAATCCATACTGATCCGGCCTGAAATCACTGCTTTCCTTTAAATATTCATTAATCTTCCTCACTTCACTGCTCAGCATCGGCACCGGACAGGAAAGCATAACCCCCGTTATTCCCAGCTTCTCCATGTCCGATGCATCTGTTTTTACATCCCAGGGATGCGCCTCAAACTTCGGCGGGAATAAGTGGTGATGCAAATCGATTAACTTGTTCTTATTCATTCCCCCACCTCCTCAGACAACAGGTTTTTTCTCTGTTCAGCCGTCAATTCAGGGAACTGGCATTCAAACGGCTTGAGGCACTCCCCGGTATGAATTGCAAAAGCCTCCGGCGCAGTACCGTTTTCCAGATATTTCCTTATATCTTTAAGTAAAATATAGCAGTCCTTCGAGAAGCCCGATCCGTCTTTTACAACTAATGGTACTATTTTCTGTCTGCACATCTCATCAACGTACTCAGGTCTGCCGTACTTAACCGCGAGATCTGCAAATCCACCGATTTCTTTTTGGACTCTTATAATACTTAAATCCTCCACACATGGGTCTTTTGAGTAAAATGTACTTCCAAATCCCACATTTCCCCGTCCTATGTGGTAATATTTTCTGACGGTTTGCATAACGGGGAGAAGACCTTCATTTATATGCATCGGACAGCATCCGCCTTCCGCAATCCCCTGCTGAGTCATCCCCAGCAGCTGCGATTTATAATAATATTCTTTATCTGCCTGTGCGAAAAGCCTGTCTTTATGTTCTCCCTCCGGAATATAATCCTGCGCATTAAGTTCCTGATCAAAATATGCGCATACCTTTAAAACCAGGTTTTCCGGCAATGAATAAGTCATCAATTCTGTTCCTCCTTATCCTTAAATAATATGAAACTTATAATAAATGTAACTATAAATCCAACAGCACAGACGATCAGAGCTTTCACAAAGTTAGACGAATCTGTCTCCGAAACGAAACTTAAAACACCAAAAATATTGCTTGTTCCGCGCTGATAATATCCTATTTCCAAAAGCCCCTGTACCAGACCCGTTATTGCTCCGCCTATAACTGTCGCAAGAAGCATGATCCGATTTACCATGAAAATACCGTAAATACTTGGCTCTGATACTCCGCCGAGAGCATTTGATAACAGACAGGATACCGCAAGCTGCTTCTTCTCTCCTGATCTGACTTTCACCAGATAAGCCGTCGTAGCTCCCATAGCGATAAAATTAGAAATTACGGCAAGCATCGGAAGCGTTGTAAAATCAACTCCGTTGGCAATCCACGCCATCAGGCCAGTAAAATATATCGGCCGCACAAATCCCATTCCTACTCCGAGGACTGCCACTGCGCCGAGAACCGTCGTTTCAAGTGGGCCCGCAACAGCATAAAGCCATACAAGGAAACTGTTTAAAGCATTTCCTATCAGTGTAGCAATAGGGCCAATCGCACATAAAGCTACAGGAATCATAATCAGCGCTGTCAGCGTGGGGAAAAGTACCACTTTCAAGACATCCGGGCAGATTTTGTTAATTCCTTTTTCCACATATGACTGAATCCAGGGGATCATGATCATAGGAAGAACCGATGTCGAATAATCTATCATCTGAACAGGAATTCCGAAGAAGGTATAGCTTGCCCCCTCTGTCGCGACAAGTGCAGTAAAACTTGGATAGAGCATAAATGCCGCAATGACCATAGTAAGCAACGTATTTGTCTTAAAATGCCTGGATGATGTATACGCCAGGAACATGGGAATAAAGTAAAAGAATGCCTGGCTTATCCAGTTAAAATTGGTATACAGGTCTGATTCCGCTGAAACCAGGTTCAGCATTGTAGGTCCGATAACCACTGCAATCAGATTTACGACACCGGTCAGGATAAGGATAGGGATAATCGGAGAAAAACATGCTGAAAATGTATCTACGATTGCGTTAAATCCTCTTTTTAAAATGTTTTTTTCCTTTGGCGCCTGTGCTGCGTCCAGATTTTCATCGATCTTATCCGTCTCCTCAAGACCGGACAATTTTATAAACTCTTTGTATACATCGTCAACCGCAGGCCCGATAATTACCTGTATCTCCGATCCCTGCATGTTTGTCCCCATTACGCCGGGTGTCTGATTCAGGCCTTCCACATCGACCAGGCCGCGATCCTTAAACATTATTCTCAGCCTGGTCATGCAGTGATAAGCATTTGAAATATTGTTTTTTTCTCCGGCAAGCTCATAAATTTTCTTCGCGAGTTCACTTTTTTTACTCATTTTCCTTGTTAATCCTCCTTTTTTATTTTGATATGATTCTTTTGTTCCTGTGCGCACTTATATCAGAAGAGCCCATGGGACTTTTCTCTACAAACAAATAACCTCATAAAAATGCTCTCGTGCATTTTTATGAGGTTATGCCCAAATTAATGGTTACAGTCCTCTGCAGAAATAACTCTATTTATATGTAATGTTAAATACAATAATTCCTCATCGTTTAAATATCGATTAAGATGATCCAAAAAATAATTATTAATTGAGCAGGCACATTCATATATTCTGGGGTATTCCTTTATAATCTGCTCAAAAATTTTGCTGTTATCACTCTCTATCTGATTATCCAGCCGCTCTATCAAATGCTGGAGATGAGTAACAAAGCGAAAATATGCAAAATTCTTTCGATTGATCGTCACCCCCATCTTATCTTCCACTATCTTTACAACATGTTCAATAAATTCTGGTTCATCCTCAATATTCTCTTTTATCGGGTGATATTCCTGCGCTTCTACCAGATGCATAGCTATAACAGCAGATTCCTCATCCGGAAGATTTATGGAAAGCTTCTTATTCACTGTCCGGACGAATGACTTAGCCAGCTCCATCTCTTTCTCATATTGATATTGTACCTGATAGTACATTCCGTATTTAAATAATATCCCATTTCTGACTCTTTTAGCAGCAAATCGTATATGATCGGCTAAAGTAAATGTCAGTCCCGGATTCAATGTCTTTTGCAGCGTTCTTGCCGCTTTATCACAAAAACTGCTGCATAATTCCAAAATATCCTCCGGCAGTTCGGGAATCAATGACAGGTACCTGCTGTTGCCTACACCATAATATGTTTTTTCAATTTTACTCAGATCATTAAGTTCACAGGGCATTTTCTGAAAACCAATCCCTCTTCCGCTGACTATAACAATATTTTTCTGGGAATCCTCCGCCAGGACATAATTATTATTTATTTTCTTCAATAATTTCATTCTATCATCCCATCTGCAAAATCAAATCATTTGTTGTCACATTTTCGTTTAAATGCAGTTTACAGCAGTTCTTCTCTGACTGCAGCACAACAAGAATTACTGATGTTTCAAATCCCTTTTTCTTTATTTCTTCCCTGTCAAACCGCAGCAGCGGCTTACCCCTTTTTACTTTTTCCTCCGGCCTGACACAAATTTCAAAATGTTGTCCATCCAGCTTTACTGTATCAATTCCCACATGGATCATCAGTTCAGTTCCCTGGCTGCTCTTCATCATAACCGCATGTTTCGTTGGAAAAACTGAGCTTATTCTGCAGTCACACGGTGCTTTTATAATACCATCTGACGGATCAATTATAATCCCATCCCCCAGTATTTTCTGCGAAAATGTAGCATCGCTGCATTCCGTTATATCTCTGCACAGCCCATCTGCCGGTGCATATAATGCTAATTCTTTCTTAATAAAACCAAACATATTTCCTCCTTAACAAAAAATACTCTCAGTAGACATACCTGATTGGTTATGCCTCCCTGAGAGTAACAGTCCAAATTGTTCTTTATTGTTTAATTTTCTTAAGTCTAGCACCCATTCATATCTATTGTCAAGCTTTTCTGTTATTTGAATTTATATTTTGTATTGTTTTTACATTTTTATCTCAATTTTTTTGTGCATATTTTATAAAAAACATAATATACATCACTTGGAAGCAGAAGGCAGACAATAGACGCACGTTAAAAGACACCCCGGCTGAGTCATGCCCGGGATGTCTCCATAACCTTTTTATAATTTCTCTTCCAGCCGTTTCTTCATGGTCTTCTCCACCGCATTCAGGATATTCTCATATCCCGTACACCGGCAGAGATGTCCGGAAAGAAGTTTTCTGAGC
This sequence comes from Clostridiales bacterium, assembly GCA_019420405.1. Classification (GTDB taxonomy): domain Bacteria; phylum Bacillota; class Clostridia; order Lachnospirales; family Lachnospiraceae; genus Mediterraneibacter. Next base: position 5,476 of record JAHZHF010000056.1, on the reverse strand, counting down.
TCATCTCTCGTGTACTCTTTCCCGCTTTCCAGGATCTCCACTGCGCTCATGATCACTCCCGGCGTACAGAACCCGCACTGTACGGCCGCCTCATCGATAAACGCCTGCTGGATATCCGAGAGCTCCCCGTTCGGCCCCATCAGGCTCTCCAGCGTACGGATCTCTTTTCCGTCTGCCCAAACCGCCAGATAGATGCAGGAATTGTAACACTCTCCGTCAATGATAACATTACATGCCCCGCACTCTCCGACCTCGCAGCCTTTCTTTACGCTGGTCAGGGAATAGTCGTTCCGCAGCATATCCGTAAGCGAGGCGCGCACATCTACCATGGTTTCCCGCTCCACTCCGTTGATCCGGCAGCGCACCAGCTTATACTGTTTCCCACTGCCCGGGTCTGTCATGATTGCATGCTTCATTCCAGGATTCCTCTTTTCTTCCATCACACAGCACCTCCCGCTCTCACGACCGCTTCTTTCAGCGCTCTCTTGCACAGCACCTTCGAGATATGCTCCCGGAACGCCTTGCTTGCCCGCCAGCTGTCACGGGGCGTTACGTCCTCAAGGACAGCATCTCCGATCTTTTCTATATTTTCAGCCGTGACCTCAAGCCCCCGGCCCGCCGCTTCTGCGTGAACCGCGCGCATAGGCACAGGCCCGGCCACGCCGTAGGCTATCCGTACGTCCTCAAATGTCTTCTTGTCCTCTGACAGCTTTACGTTCACAGAGCATCCTAAAGTAGCGATATCCATTGCGTTTCTCATAGCGTACTTAATATAGTGCCCCGCATATCCTTCATAAGATTCCTTCCGGATCAGAATCCCTGTCTGGATTTCCGCCGGGCGCAGATCCACCTTTCCCGCTTTAATATAGAAGTCTTTGATCGGAGTCAGCCGGACTCCGTCCGGCCCGGTCAGTTCAATCACTGCGTCCCACGCATGCAGAGTGGACGCCGAGTCCGCCGAGGTCACGCCGTTGCACGTATTCCCCCCGATCGTTCCGATATTCCGGATCTGCGGGCCTCCTACCATATCCACAGCCTCACCCAGCACATTGATATATTTCTGGATCAGGGGATCTTTCGTAATATGTGAAAAACTGGTCAGGGACCCGATGCGCAGTGTCCCGTCTTCTTCCATTTTTACGCCTCTTAATTCATCCAGGCCGTATATGCTCACAAGCTCCACGCCCGCGCGCTTTCCCTCTCTCATCTGTACAAGCACGTCGCTGCCGCCTGCGATGATCTGCGCCTCCGGGTGTCCCTCAAGAAGCCTGACCGCATCCTGTACACTTTCCGCCTCATATAATGCTTTCATATCATACATATCTTTCCACCTCTTTTCAGATCAGTTCTGCCTTCTTAAATTCATCAAAGAGCAGATGCGGTCTCATCGGTATCTCATTTAATGCCACGCCTGTCGCCTGCAGGATCGCGTTCCGGATCGCCGGAGCAGGAGAACAGGTCGGCGGCTCTCCGAGGGCCTTTGTGCCATACGCGCTGGTCGGCTCATAATTCTCGATAAACGACGCGTGCAGATCCGGATGATCCATAAACGTGGACAGCTTGTAGTCCAGAAGATTGTTATTCAAAGGCCGTCCCGTCCGCTCATCGTAGAGAAGCTTTTCCGAGAGCGCATATCCGATTCCCATGCTCATGCCGCCGTGAACCTGAGCCTCTGCAAGGGCCGGGTTGATCAATTGTCCGCAGTCGTGGACATTTAAGATATCCGTCACCTGTGCCCGGCAGCCCGGGATATCCACTTCCACTTCGACAAAAGTACATCCGAAGGAATATGCATTGTTCTTGATCTGATAGCTGCTCTCTGCTGTCAGATGTCCGTTGTTGGTCAGGCTGTACAGTTTCTCTGTCGCCAGTTCTCCCAGCGACATCAGGATCTCTCCATCCGTCGTGCGGACAATATTGCCATCCACAACATCCAGATTTTCCTTCATCTGTCTGGTCAGTTCATGGGCAGTCTCTATGATCTTCGCTTTCAGCAGCTCTCCGGTCTGCCGGATCGAAAAGCCCGCCATGTAGGTCTGCCTGGAAGCGTACGCCCCGGTTCCAAACGGTGTCACGTCTGTGTCCTGAGTGGAGACAACATGAACCATCTCAAACGGAATCCCCACTGTCTCAGCCGCCATCTGGACAAATGCGGTATCCGCGCCCTGTCCGATCTCTGTCTCGCCTACCTGTACCTGGATACTTCCGTCCTGATTAAGCACCATACGGCAGGCTGACGTCTCAAGTGAGATCGGCCATACGCCTGTATTGTACCAGAATACGGACATTCCGACGCCGCGACGGATGTCTCCGGTCTGATGCGCGTATTTTTCCAGCCTCTCGTCGTAACCGAATTCTTTTCTTCCTTTCTCCATACATTCCCGGAATGTATCATAGTAGTTGACATTTTTCGAGAATCCGTCTTTAAATCCCTTCGGCATCACGTTTTTCATGCGGAATTCATACGGTTTCATCCCCAGCGCCCTCGCCACGTCGTCCGTATGGCTCTCCATTGCGAACATGGCCTGCGGAATCCCGTATCCTCTCATAGCTCCGGACGCCGCTTTATTCGTGTATACTGTATAAGAATCCGCCTCTATATTCGGGCAGGGATAAAGCTGTGGGAAGCACCCCATTCCCTTTGCCGCGATGCTGTGTCCGTGGGATGCATACGCCCCCTGATCGGAAAAGCCCTCAAACTTCCGGGCCGCATAGGTACCATCGGGACGCACATAAGAGACAATATGGAAATGAATCGCGTGACGCACTCTCGTACACGCGAAAGTTTCCTCCCGCGGAATGTCCAGCTTCACAGTTCTTCCACCGACCACGGTGCTCAGGTACGCGCAGAGAGGCTCATAGAGAACGTCCTGCTTGTTTCCGAAACCGCCTCCGATGTACGGCTTGATGATACGGACCTGTCCCCACGGAATCCCCAGCGCCTGTCCGACCACACGCCGGCAGATATGTGGGATCTGTGTCGAGGAAACGACTACAACCCGCCCCTGTTCCATATATGCATAACAGACCGGATTCTCTATGTGGCAGTGCTGAACCGTCGGTGTCTGATACCAGCCTTCCACCTTCTTAAGCCCCGGTTCTTTAATGGCGTTTTCATAGTCGCCGTTTCGTATGGAAGTATGCGCCAGAATATTATTCTTACATTTCTCATGGATCCGGGGAGCCCCATCCTCCATCGCCTTATGTACGTCCAGTACAAAGGGGAGCTCTTCGTACTCCACCTTCAGCGCCCGCACTGCCTGAGCGGCCGCCACCTCGTTTTCCGCCACAACAGCCGCCACATCATCTCCATAATACCTGACGTGTTCGGTAAGCAGCAGACGGTCCGCCACGTCCTGGTGGGCCGGCTCCGTTGACCACGGATGTCCAGCCGTTGGGAAATAGTTCTTCGGCACATCAAAACAGGTAACGATCCGGATCACCCCCGGGATCTTCTCCGCCTCGGTCGTGTCAATGGATTTTACATATCCGTGGGCAATCGTCGAGTGGAGTATCTTTGCCACATACGCGTTCCGGTCGCACAGATCATCCACATACTTTGCGCGCCCGGTCACTTTTTCAAATGCATCCACCCGTTTTACGCTTTTTCCGATTACATGATTCTTCTCTTTCATCCCTTCACCTCCGGTCATATTTTGTTACTTTTCAGAAGCCGGGAGCGCTGCATCCCCGCTCTTTTTTAAGCGCCGGAGCACTGCCCTTTTCCTGTCAGGAAAGATCAATTTCCTGTCCTCTTACATATTTCGCGCGGATCTCCTCTTGATCCGCCAGATAGATCAGCCGCTCAAGACGGCTTCTGATATCTAGGGACTGCGGATGCGGAAGACCGCTGTCATCCAGAACTACCGCATCAAACTCATATCCCGGTTCAAAGCTTCCGACTTTCCCAAAGAAAGCCCCACCTCCTTTTGTCGCCATGTAGAACGCTTCCTCCGCCGTCAGCGCTTCCAGCGTGTCGTCCTTAAGCCTCCAGCGCAGCTTCGACGCCTGGATTGCGTGAGCCATAGCATGGAACATATTTTCCGTAGTCCCGCCTGCCACATCGCTTCCAAGTCCTACCTGGAGCCCTTCTTCCAGATATCTTCTGACCGGGGCGATACCGGACGCAAGGTTCGTATTCGACTCCGGACAGTGGGCGATAAACACATTGTTTTCTTTCATACGGGCGGTCTCCCGTTCGTCACTGTACACGCAGTGAGCCATAATAGTCGGGCAGTCTGCTCCAAACAGTCCGAACCGGTCGTACGCATCTCCGTAAAATTCCGACCACGGGCAGAGTTCTTTCACCCACGCGATCTCCCCCGGATTCTCGGACAGATGAGACTGGAGCGGCAGATCATACCGCATCTGGATCTTTTTGAGCTCCTCCATCAGCTCATCCGTACAGCTCGGGATAAACCGGGGCGTCAGAATCGGGAGCGTGCGGCTGTATTTCCTGTGAAGCACATCCTTCATCCACTCCAGCGTTTCCTCCGCTGACTCTGCGGTCTCTTCGCACAGATAGTCCGGGCAGTTCCGGTCCATATTCACCTTCCCGATCATGGTAACAAGCCCTGTCTTCTCCATCATATCCATGAGAAGAAGAGTCGCCGGCCGGTGAACCGTAGCGAAGATACACGCCCTGGCAGTCGCGCTCCTCCTCATGCTGTCCGCAAAGATCCGGTAGCTTTTCTCTGCATATTCCGCATCCTCAAACTTCGCCTCCTCCGGAAACGTATTGGTCTCCAGCCACTCCAAAAGCTCCATGTCCATCCCAAGTCCGCGAAAAGCGTACTGGGGTGCATGGACATGCAGATCCGTAAGTCCCGGGATAATCAGGCATTCTCCATAGTCCCGGATCGGACTGCCGCCCAGCCGGAAGGGCAGCGTCTGATACACGCCCTCCACCTTTTCTCCTTTACATACCAGATACCCATGCTCACATACCGCAAGCTCTGTCTGGCTTTTGCTGTACACAATATTTCCCCTTAAAATAAAAATAGGTTCACGCATCGTCTGACATCTCCTTTCACTTCTATAGATACGCTGCGCTTTTTCCGCGCCCGCACTTATAGTCAGCCTTTTCCGGTGGCTGGTAGAGACGTTCAACCGATTATGAACCTATATAAGTACACCTTATTCGCTTGTAGTTATGGTATCACTATAGACAAAATCTGTCAATCATTTCTGGAGTTTCTTTAGCTTTTTCTACAAAATAGTTCAGCTATTTAGTTCAATAACACTTTGTTCCAGAAATGTCCGGAAGCGGGGCAGGAGGTTTTGAAAATCGTATTCTGATGAAGGAAACAGGAGTTACATGCTTCGTTCCGGAATCTGGGAAGAATCTAAGAATCCGAAGAGTTGTTTAATAGCAAAGCGGCGCGCAGGGCAACTCGCTGACGCTCAAACAATCCCTGCGCACCGCTTAACAACACCTCTTCGCCTTCTAAGATCTTCCGACAGATTCCTCCAAAGG
>JAHZHF010000055.1:9177-13495 GCA_019420405.1 Clostridiales bacterium | reverse complement strand
TTGCATTTAATCCGTATCCGGTACTTTGTAGTTTCCCTTATTCCCTGGAGCGAAGTCCGGAGCCGTCCTCCATCCCCGCAGAATACGTCTTGGCAAAGACTCTGTTTTCGGATGTTTTGCAAAAGGACGTTAGTGAACTAAATAGCTGAACCGCACCTTGCATTTTTCCACCGGAGTGCTATAATAGATGGCATGGAAGCATAGCTCAGCTGGGATGAGCGTTCGCCTCACACGCGAGAGGTCATGGGTTCGAGCCCCATTGCTTCCATTTTTATTTTGTAACCGGGGAAGATATTTCCCTGGTTATTTTTCTGCTCAAATGGCGTATTTACGCCGCTTGTGAAAGATGGAAATTTTCTTCTCTGCATAAGCAGGTGTAACAAAATCGCGCTTTTGTGGTTACAGTCTGTTTATCCTTTCTTTTCCCGCTCCTCATGCTCCGTCAAAATTCCCGAGCGCAGCAGATCCGTAAGCAGCTCCCGCGCCTCCTTATGTATCTGCTCCAGAGGTGTTTTCTCTTTGTGTGATTCATTCACAAATCCAAGCATCCCGAAACAGACAAATCCTGCAATCTTCTTTGGAGAATATTTCAGTCTCAGGCGTTTCTCCACATGCAGGGTATGCATCTCCACGGTTTCAAGGATAATGCTGTACAGCCTGGAGGCAAGATAGGGATTTTTCTCCGGATTTGTATGCTGAAAGAAATCAAACCTGTCATAATACAGATCCAGAATGCTGTCCAGCATATTCACGTAGCCTGCCGCCAGCCGCTTGCCCGGATTGTTCTCCGCTTGTCTCCTGTAGTAATCCGCCGTCCCTGCACTGAGCATGTCGTTGAAGATATCATCGAGAAGAGCATACTTATCACTGTAATGGGAGTAAAAGGTGATCCTGCTGATATCCGCTCTGCGGCACAGCTCTGTAATCGATATGTGTTCGAAATCTTCCCTGGCAAGCATCTCTATAAGCGCGCCTTTCAGACTTCGTTTTGTTTTCGTGATGCGTTTGTCTTCCATTATCTGACATTTCCCCATTTCTGTATAGGTATCTTACATTTTTTCGTTTTTGTTCATTGTGATTCATGCTTCATTTTGCTATAATTCTAACACCTGTTATAATAACGGTCAAGAAATCCAGATTTTAGATTCAGGAGGGATATCATGTCAGGCATTGCCATTATGGCCGACAGCAACTGCGGAATCATGCCGTCAGAAGGAGAAAAATACGGAATCCACATACTTCCCATGCCGGTTATCATCGACGGGAAGACGTACTATGAAGGGATAGATATCACACTGGAAGAATTTTATAAACGTCAGGCGGATGGAGCCGTGATCTCCACGTCCCAGCCGTCTCCGGGCGATGTTTCCGCAATGTGGGACCGCCTTCTGAAGACTTATGATAAAGTCGTATTCATTCCCATGTCATCCGGCTTAAGCAACACCTGCCAGACTGCTCTCATTCTCTCGGATGAGGCTCCTTATAAGGGCAGAGTCTTTGTTGTAGACAACCACCGAATCTCCGTCACTCAGGCAGTATCCGCTCTCGAAGCGAAAAATCTGGCTTCCAGCGGAAAAAGCGCTGCCGAGATCAAGAATATCCTGGAAGAAGAAGCGCTGGATGCCACCATTTATATTGCGGTGGATACTTTGGAATATTTGAAAAAGGGTGGGCGAATCACAGCTGCGGCGGCTGCCATCGGAACAGTGCTCAAATTAAAGCCCGTGCTCACCATCCAGGGGGACAAGCTGGATTCTTATGCAAAGGCCCGCGGAATGAAAGCCGCCTTCCACACAATGCTTGAAGCAGTGAAACACGACGTTGCGACACGGCTCGCCCCGCTCCGCGAACGTGGAGAGCTTAAGATCGGAGTAGCGAATACCGCCATGGAACCGGACAAGCTGGAAGCCTTCAAAAAAGAAATGCAGAAGAATTTTCCCGATATGGAACTGGTTTATTTCCCGCTCACAGCCAGCATCGGAACCCACGTAGGGCCAGGCGGGCTCGGAATCGGAGCTGTCAGAAGCGATTAAAAGCAGACGGAACGTTTTAATGTGATGAAATAAAAAACTCCCGGATCACAACTGTGACCGGGAGTTTCTTTCTTCACTTTTACCTTCAGCTACCGTCCGCTCAGCTCTTCTTGATAAATGTCGTACTGCACTTCGGACAGCGTATCTCGATCTTTCCTTTTCCTCTCGGAATACGGATCTTCTGCTTGCATGACGGGCATGTATAAATATGATAATACCGTCTCTGCTGCCAGATATTTTTCTGTTTCTGGAAAAAGTTCCTTATCCCGTAAGTCTTTGCAAGAAACGCCTGGTTCTCCGCATAGCGTTTCGACACATTTCTGGAAAATGTTCTCACGTAGCAGTAAATTACAATCCCCCAGCCGAGTATGTAGAATACAACGCTTATCAGCCCTTCTCCCACAAGTGCCGATCCGAATACGACGATCAGGCCGACGATGAGAAGGAATTTGGAGAACTGGTCAACTCCGTATCTTCCCTGCATGAAACGCATTAGTCTTTCTTTCATCTTTATCCACCTCTGCCAAATAGTAACAGTTCAGCTCACAGGACTGAACTGTTACACCAAATATGCTATGTGGTATATTTTCCTCCGTTTCTGCTTCAAAGTCAATAAAATAACTATTAATTATTTAAAATATTGTCGCATATCTCCGTTGAGATCAGGTATACAATCCTGGAATCATTGACCATCACATAGCGGTTTCCATTTCCATCTTCTCCGCCGATGTACAGCGTAAGAACGTTTTCCTCATCATCCTGCGTATAAGTCGCTTCCACGGTGATACGCGCCGTCTCGTCCAGTCCGTATCCGGCCAGGTCTTCATCTGCCACCGAGTAATCCGCAGCCTCAGTCAAAGATACTGCGCCAAGGCCGCCGGCTATAGCTGTAATATCTTCTTCCTGATCCTCGTTGTCTTTGTCATAGGTGGTGGTTTCTCCATTCTGAGTGATCACTTCTTTTACGAGATTTCCGCTGCCGATACTGGGATATTCATCGTACTGCGCGATATCAGCCAGTGTATAGTTAAAGGAATCCGTAATCGTACTCTCCACCGTATACACTTTCCCGGTATCTCCCACCGTAACATAGTAGTAATCCCCGGTTGTATTTCCAAAACAGACCTGCGTTACATTGCCCTCCGAATCGGTATATTCAAGTGTATATACCGGTTCGTCCAGACCGTAATCCTCCAGCGCATCTCCATCTGTGAGCTCCCGGTCCGCAATGATATTTCCGGCTGCAGCCGCCATATCCTCCGGATAACTCTGTACCAGCGGGAAATCTCTGTCTGGAGCGTAATACCATGTATCATTTTCTTTTGTGAATTCCATCTCGCCGCTGCCCACATCAAATTTCAGCGAAACGATATCCGCCGCCGCTGTCTCCGTCACATGAACGGTATCGGCTTCCGCCTGCTGTTCCTCTTTTTCTTCCCGGTTTTGATTCCAGGCTCTCATGCCAAAGTATACGGCCAGCAGGAGGATCAGTGCGCCTGACAGAATCCAGACGCCTTTGATCTTCTTTTTCTTATCCATCATGCTTTTCTCCTCCTGAACCAGACAACAAATCCACCAACCAGAATCACCGCCGGGATGCCGAAGATCATCAGGAAACTGAACAGCCCTGCGTGCTGAACCGTGTTGTACTCCACGCTCAGGCTCTTCGCCTCAATGGATAAGTTCTGAACACCATCGAAGTTCTCCGTCACCGCATTCATAAATATCTGCGTATTTTCAAGCTGTGAGAACGTATCCGTAATCTCCTGGTCAATCAGGCTTCCCGCCGAAATCACCGTGAGCCTGCTCTCCTCTGATTCTTCTGAGGACGATCCGTCCTCTGATGTACTGTCACTGTCATCTCCGGAAGCTTCTTCGGATGTATCTGTTGTACTGATCGTCTCAGAAGCCACTGCTCCAAGAACGTAGGAGCCCTGCTCCTGACTGGTTTCCGTCACCGCATAAGACTGGTCGGAAGTAGACATAAATTCAGTTACGGAGATCGTATCTCTCACCGGATCTGTCAGATTCAGGCCGTGCGCATAAGTCAGCAGTGCCATTCCCGATGATATTCCCTCTGCCATATCTCCGGATACAGACAGCTCAGGAAAGATATAGTACGGGTTGTTCTGATAACATCTTGACGGGTCTGCAATATATCCGTCCGCAACAGTCATTCCATACTGCTCCAGAATCCCCTCTAAATTCGGCAGATCTCCCGCCGTGGTATCTCCCATAAGAATCATTACCTTTCCGCCGCCTGCCAGATAATCGGAAAGCATCTG
>JAHZHF010000055.1:0-9167 GCA_019420405.1 Clostridiales bacterium | reverse complement strand
GGTCGTTCGTCGGTGCATACATAAGCAGAAGATCACAGTCCTCCGGTATGGATGTCGTCATAAGAAGATTCACCTCAGAGAGCTGATAGTTGTTTTTATCCATCAGATCGGTGATCGTAGTAGACAGAGTTCCCTCTCCGTGTCCGGTCGTCTGATAGATCTGATATTCCTTCTCATTGGTAACATAATTTACGGCGCTTGTGAGCTGGCCTTCTCCGTCAAACTCTGTATATGACGTTGTCCCGTAATAATAGTAAGAATATTCATCCAGCACCAGGATATCATTAAAGGAAATGGTCGTCGTCTTTCCCGTGTCCTCACAGGATACTACGATCGAATTTTCCGATGCCTCATATTCGCTCAGCGCAGACGGATGCAGCACCGGGTCGATCCACTCCACATTGATCCGGTCAGAGAGAGAAGCGTACTTGCTCAAAAATGTCACAATCCTCTCATCCGTCTCATCACGAACTGCCAGCACCTTCATATCCACATCTTTGTCCAGTCCGTCGAGAAGTTCTGTAGTCGTATCCGAAATGTCATAAATCTGCGTACTGCTCACATCGATATTCCGGTAAGCCTCCGGAATCTGTCCCACAATCAGGTTGAACACAATCACTACCGCGATCACAAGCGCGGTCACTCCCACGCTGTAGACGCCATGTCTCGTTCCCGGTGTGCGGAACTTATCTTTCATATTTCCAGCCTTACTCAATATTTTATTCACGTTCCTGCCCTCCTAACTCCAGCGTCTTTTCTGGATCGCCTGTACCGTCAGGAATACAAACACTGCAATGACAGACAGGTACAGCGCAATTCCGCTCAAATCCACAATGCTGTTATTCGTAATATCCGTAAATACATTTGCAAGCGCCAGTCTTCCAAGCAGGTTGGAGAGCAGGTTCTCATACAGACTGGACTTCACAAAGTAGACAATCACCGCCGCTGCAGATCCGATCACTCCTGTTCCTCCGGCCAGTACCATGTTTTCCGTCATATTCCAGATATAGACAGCTATGAGGATCACAAGGATGAGAACAACCACCAGACCGCTCACTGCTGTGCCCGGAAGGAGAGAGAGAATCCCATCCCACAGATAAAGGACAAGCAGGATACCAAATGTGCTGATAAACGCAATGATCTGACTCTCCGTCAAAGCCGATAGGAACATCCCGATCGCAGCGTACACACATCCCAGCAGAAAGAAGACTCCGATGGATATATAATCCACCATAAGGTATGCCGTCCCCTGGGATTTGATAATCAGCGGGAAGATACAGAAGATCACATTCGGAATCGCAATCACGGTCCCCATAGCCAGATATTTGCCAAGCACAACTTTCCCCAGGCTCACCGGAGCAGTAAGGAGGAGCTGATCCGTCTTATTCTTCCGCTCTTCGGAAAAACTCCGCATCGTAATCAGCGGAATCCCCACCAGAAATACGATCAGGGAGCCGGAAAGCGTGTATGAAAAATACGGGTATCCGGCCGACATGTTGTATGCCATAAAGTAGATCCCGGTAAACGCAATCAAAAATGCAATGAACACACATCCCACCATGGACTGAAAATAAGAGCGCAGCTCTCTTTTATAAATCGCCAGCATGTTTTTCCGCCTCCTTTCCGAAGGGCCGATCCTGTATCCTGCGGCTAAACGCATCCGGTACAGTCTCTTTCTGCGTTAATTCCATAAATACATCCTCCAGACTTGTGCCTGTCGCCTTGAGTGTCAGAAGAGGCACTCCCGCAGAGGAGAACGCCCGGAAGACTCTCTCCCTGATATCCTCTCCCTTTTTCACGCGAATCTGTACTTTCGCAGGCTTCTCTCCATTCTGGTGGATCTCCACAGATTCGATTCCCGGCACAGGCTTTAAGATCAGACGGATATCCGCGGCAGACGCATCTGTCTCGATCTCCACGCCGCCGTTCTCTCCAAGCATCATCTCCAGGTTCTCAGGTGTGTCGCTTGCTACGAGCCTGCCACGGGAAATAATCAGAATATAGTCACATACTTCCTGCACTTCGGCCAGAATATGAGAACTTAAGATCACCGTATGTTTTTTTGAAAGATTCCGGATCAGCTCCCGAATCTCTATGATCTGCTTCGGGTCCAGTCCCACGGTCGGCTCATCGAGAATGATAATCTCCGGGAGTCCCAGAACCGCCTGTGCAAGTCCGACTCTCTGTCTGTATCCTTTGGACAGATTTTTAATCAGTCGGTGCTCCACATCACGGATTTTCACCATCTTCTCGACTTTCGTCACTTCCTCCCCTCTCTCCTTCGCCGGAATCCCTTTCAGTTCCGCCGCAAATACCAGATACTCCCTCACCGTCATGTCCATATAGAGTGGAGGCAGTTCCGGCAGATATCCGATATGCCGTTTTGCCTCCTCAGGCTCTTTGAGAATGTCATGGCCGCCTATGAGCACTTCTCCTTCCGTCGCGCCGAGATAGCCCGTCATGATATTCATAGTCGTGGACTTCCCGGCTCCATTTGGCCCCAAAAAGCCGTAGATCCGGCCTGGTTCAAGCTTGAAGCTCAGGTGATCTACGGCTGTATGGTTTCCGTATTTCTTTACCAGATTCCTCACTTCGATCAAAGTCATACCCTCCCAGATATAATTTCTTTATGCAATCGTCCAGCCACAGGGCTGTACCATTACAATATATTTTAGAAGGTATCAAAATAGTGTGAATCTTTTGTGTTGTAAATGTGATAATGCTTTGTATCAGACCATGCACTCGTGCAGCCCTTCCTGACTGATGCCCTGGCTGTCCATCACGGCGATCAGCCTCTCCCGCTCTGTAAGAGGCGCGCACCAGGCCAGCCCGCAGCCGGCGGAAATCACCCGGGGAACCGGGATCAGCCTGCCGGGCATATCCATCTCTCTGCACGCTTTCTCCATGGCCATCGCGTCCGCTGTTGTGTGAAATGTTACGATAAGTTTCAGTTCCTTCTTCCTCATATTAAGGCCAATCCTTCCCCATACGCACTCTTTTATGCCGGTTCGATCTCCACAGCGAACCCATCGTCCGTCTCGGCCGAAGAAAACTTTCTGCCATGATCCTTCGCACATTTTTCCACGTTCATTTTCTGATGCGGCTCTGAAACCAGTACTCTTACTGCTCCCTTCTCTGCCTTCAGAGCTTCCTCCGTCAGCATCATCGGTTCCGGACAGGACAATCCTCTTGCATCTACTTCTTTCATTACTGTTCTGCTCCTTTCTGTCTGCTGTTCTATTTTCCTTCGCTTCTCTTGTTCCCGAATGCAATCACAAAACACACGATAATACAGATAACAACTGCAGCTCTGCCGTTCATCGGTACGCTTCCGGCCACGATCTCCTGAGTTTCCGCGTTCAGTGCTGTTCCGCTTCCGGCCAGACCGAAGTTGTGAGAAAGCGCAGCCCCGATGAACATCCCCAGCACGGTCACAGCGGAATCCGAAGATCCCTGCCCCGCAAGGATGAGCTGGCGCAGCGGGCATCCTCCCGCCAGAACCGCCGCGAATCCAACCGCATACATGCCAAGGATACTCCAGAGATGATCAGAATGAGCGATGATGCCCGGCGTGTCAAATGCCAGCACAAAATTGCCTGTAGCTATATTATAGATCAGCATAACCACAAAAAAACTACCTATAATGGTCAGCAGATCAAAATTTTTCATCAGGATTACGTCGCGGACACTCCCAGCGAAACACATTCTCGACTTCTGTGCAAACGCTCCGAATATCAGCCCGCCAATCAGGGAAAGGAGCATCGGGGCATGCATGCTTCCCGGACCGCTCTGGCTGCTCTTTAACAGAGTCGTCGCAAGCGCAAGCACAAGAATCCCGAGCATCAGGACCGGAAGCACAGCTCCGCTCATCCGGTTTGTCCCGTGTGCCCTCCCCAGACTGAATCCTTTCTTAAGCGCGATCACTCCGGTTCCCACACCAAGTATAAATCCGATCAGCGCAACCCACGCGTTCAGATCCCCCGCTGACATACGGATAATCATTCTCAGCGGGCATCCCAGGAATGCCAGAGAACCGATAGCGAGGATCATTCCCAGGACAAAACGCGTCGCAGGAGATGAACCTGCCATAGAGCGGTATTCTTTCGTCGCCGCAGAAATCAGGAAAGCCCCCAGAACCAGGCCGATGATCTCAGGGCGCGCATACTGTACCGTCTCTGTAGAGTGAAGCCCCAGGGCACCGGCCGTATCGCGGATAAAACACGCGATGCAGAACGCCATGTTGGCCGGATTCCCCAAATACGCCAGGCAGGCTGCCACAAGCCCGCAGACAGCACCGGCCAGCGCAAGTTTCTTTTTTGAGTCAGATAAATTCATGTTGTTTTCCCTCCCGTCTCTTTTGTACTGACGTTGTCTCATTCCCGACAGCTCATGCTAATCACACGCCAGCTCTTTTACTGCTCTTACAGCAGTATCTACTTCCTCCTCCGTATTGTAATGTGAGAAGCTGAAACGCACCGCTCCCTGTTCCACCGTACCCAGCGCACGGTGCATCAAAGGCGCGCAGTGAGCCCCGGGCCGCGTTACAATGCCGTACTCCACGTTCAGTTCATCGCTAACCTCAGAGGAATCATAATCCGAGATATTAAAGGAGACGATCGGGGCTCTCTTGTCTGCGCGGAAATCCCCGTACACCTTCACTCCCGGAATGCAGGAAATACCTTCATAAAACTGCCTCATCAGAGCCATCTCCTTGCTGCGTATCACGGAAAGCCCGGTTTTCTCCAAATAGTCAACTGCAGCGCCAAGCCCGGCGATCCCATGACCGTTCAGCGTTCCCGCCTCCAAAGCGGTCGGCATCTCTGACGGATGGTGGGGATTGTATGTGTCCACACCGCTCCCGCCGCTTAAAAGCGGGCGGATCTCCACTCCGGTACGCACATACATTCCTCCCGTCCCCTGGGGGCCCAGCATGCTCTTATGGCCGGTAAAGCACAGAACATCAATCCCAAGCTCCTCTACATCGATCGGATACACCCCCGCAGTCTGAGATGCGTCAACAACAAAGTACAGGCCATGCTTCCTGGCAATGCTGCCCACAATCTCCAGATCGATCATATTCCCGGTAAGATTCGACGCATGGGTGCAGACCACCGCCTTCGTCTCCCTGCGGATGGCGTCCTCCATTTCTTTATAAGAAATATTTCCGTCAGTATCGCAGCCGAGAATCGTAAGTTCCACCCCCCGCTCCCTGCAC
This sequence comes from Clostridiales bacterium, assembly GCA_019420405.1. Taxonomy (GTDB): domain Bacteria; phylum Bacillota; class Clostridia; order Lachnospirales; family Lachnospiraceae; genus Mediterraneibacter. The sequence continues at coordinate 3,952 of JAHZHF010000055.1, read as the reverse complement.
TCATACAGAGGCCGCAATACGGAATTATGCTCGAGAACCGTAGTGATCACATGATCTCCCGGGCCAAACAGCCCTTTTATGGCAATGTTTAAGCTCTCGGTGGAATTTGCGGTAAATACGATCCGGTTCGCACTCTCCGCATGAAAAAAACGAGCCAGTTTTTCTCTGGTTCCATAAATCACACGGGAAGCATTAAGAGCAGCTTCCGAAGCCCCTCTCCCCGCGTTCCCCATCGTATCAAAAGCCGCCATGACCGCTTTTTTCACTGCTTCCGGCTTCTGCAGCGTAGTCGCCGCATTGTCCATATAGATCATTTTTTTCACCTTTCCTTTCCCGAGTCGGTATCTCCCTCTACGATTAAGTATAATTCTCCCTCCGGCCGCCGTCTAATCAAAAACCACAATAAAAAATTCCCGCTTATAGAAATCATCTATAAGCGGTTCGTCCACAGTCACCGGTCTTTTTCCTTCTGCTGTCCCGGATACATCTCCTGTACATTTTTAATAAATTTATCTGCTGCCGGAAGGCTTGGATATCCGGCGTCAAATACGAGATTGATATTCCGCTTTCCTCCGTTTTTTCCCAGCGGGAAAGCAATCAGGGTGCCCCTTTTAATCTCCTCCCGGGCCGCCAGCCGGGACAGAATTGAAATCCCGACTCCGCTCTCTACGGACCGCTTGATCGTCTCCGGATTTTCCATAATAGCCGCTGTTTTCAAATCCTCTACCCGGATTTTCATCTGCGCAAGCATTTTTTCCGCTTCTTTTCTTGTTCCGGAGCCCTCCTCCCTCAGAATAAACAGCTCCTTCCCGATCCACTCCGCAATGTCGCTTCCTTCGCGCTCTTTGAACCGGTCATGAGCGGGAGCGATAATGACCAGCTCATCCTGATAGAAGGGAATATAAGTACAGTTTCCCTTCTCCAGCACAGTTCCCGTAAATCCGATATCCGCCTTGTGGGAGAGAATCATATCGATCACACCGCCACTGTCCGACTCAAACACCTTTAACTTTTCACCGGGATATTTCCCGCAGAATTCCGCCATAATCCCAGGAAGAAGGTACTGAGAGGGAACAGTGGACGCCGCGATTCTGAGGACGCTGCCCTTGCGGCCGCCCTCCAGTCCGAACCGTTCGCAGATCTTCTCCTCCAGCTCAAGCATACGCACTGCATAAGCGTAAAGTTCCTTCCCCGGTTCAGACAAAGCAACTCCTTTCGTGCTGCGCACCAGCAGACACGCGTTCAGTTCTCTTTCAAGAGAGGCAATATGCGAACTCACGGTAGGCTGTGTAAGGTAAAGCTGACGTGCGGCCGCAGAAAAACTCTTCGTCTCCGCCACCCGCACGAAAGCTTCAAGCTGTCTTAAATTCATAGCCGTTCTTTCCCCGCCTTTCCCTTAGCTGTTCTCATAGCCGTTCTTTCGGCCGTTCTCTCAGTTTTTCTTTGCGCTTCCTTTTCGGACAGATCGTTTACACCAGGCGTATGCCCGCCCCGGTGCCGCTCTCAGCCACACGGCCGACTACAGAGACCTCCGTCCCCAGTTCTGCCCGTGAAAGCGCCCTCAACAGTTCTCCCGCTTCCTTCTCCGGCACTGCCATGAGAAGACCTCCCGACGTTTGAGGATCGCTGACAAGATCCACATAAACCTCGTCCACGTCCCCGGTATCCAAAAGAGCTGCCGCATGTCTCTGGTTCCGGTACGCACCGCCCGGGATCAGACCCATCTGCGCGTATTCTTTCGCCCCCTGCATCCACGCGATATCTTTTACATGTAGCTCGATCTGAGCATCGCTGGCTGACGCCATCTCCGAACAGTGCCCCAGAAGCCCGAATCCTGTCACATCCGTGCAGGCATGAATCGTAAACTCCTCTGCGGTCTCCTTCGCCTTCTTATTCAGCGTGGTCATTACCCGGATCGCTTCTGCTTCCGCCTCGGGAGATGCCATCTGCGCTTTTACCGCTGTATTGATGATCCCACTCCCGAGCTGCTTCGTCAGAATCAGCACATCGCCTGTTCTGCATCCGAAATTTTTGTAGATCTTCTCCGGGTGAACCATCCCCATCACAGACAGGCCGTATTTCGGTACGTCGTCCTGTATCGAGTGTCCTCCCACAAGCACGGCTCCTGCCTCCCGCACCTTGTCCGCGCCTCCTCTCAAGATCTCTCCGAGAATATCCGGATCCAGATCCTCCGGGAAACACACGATATTCAGCGCAATCTTCGGCTCGCCTCCCATGGCGTACACATCACTCAATGCATTTGTCGCCGCCACCTGGCCGAACGTATACGGGTCATCCACTACCGGCGTAAAAAAGTCCAGGGTCTGAATCACCGCCACATCCTCATTAATTTTATAGACAGCCGCATCATCCGACGTCTCGAACCCGACCAGCAGATCCGGATCGGAAAACTTTGGCAGCCGCCCCAGCACTTTGGAAAGCGTGTCCGGCCCGATCTTCGCCGCACACCCACCGTGCTTTGCAAACTGTGTCAAACGTATTTCTTTTTCCATTTTGATCTCCCTGTTACTATTCACAACCGTTTCATATTACGGCCGGATTACGTTCACCGCGCTCTGCAGCGTCTCGACAATGCTGTACATATTCGTCACTCCGCCGACAGCAAGCTTTTCTTTCAGTCCGTAATAATCAAGGCAGGTGCCGCAGGTCATGATCTCCACGCCCTGCTCCTCCAGATTTTTCAGATCTTCCAGAGATTCCGAGCCCTCCACAGTCAGCTTCGCGCCGCCATTATAAAAGATCATCTTATCCGGAAGCTGGTCAAGCTGAGTCACGGCAAAAAGAAAGCTCTTCATCAGAATATGCCCCAGTTCCTCGCTGCCCTCTCCCATCCGGTCAGAGCCCACAGCTACCACTGTGCTCACACAGGCCGGGCAGGCTGCAGGCGCCTGAGCCGCCGCATCCGGCTGAACTGCTCCCGCCTGCGCCGGTTCATTGCCGCTTCCTTTCTGACCTGATGAGGCTGCCGAACCCTCGCCAACTGTAATCAGAACACGGTACGCTCTCTCCCCTAACTGTTCCTGCTCAGCCTGGGCTCCCGTGCTTTTCGCCATCTTTGTCACGTTCTTCATTGCAGTCTCGTTATCTACAAGTACCTCAATCTGTCCCGGGCCACTTAACTCCCCGAGAGCTTTCTTCGTCTTAACGACCGGGATCGGGCAGATATCGCCCATTGCATCTACTGTAATCATGATGTTTCCTCCTCTATCCAGTTATTTTTTATTTCTTTGTCCAATTCACAGAACATATCATAGAATTTTTCAATTATAGATATCTTTCATGTTAGTTAAAGCCACATGAAAATTCTCATATTTTCTCATAGATCACCTTTCCTTCCGTCTCAATCGCTTTCCTCAGCTCTTCCTGTATGTTTCTCCCCATGTCAACAATATCATATTTTAACAGAGTCGACGTCTCCTCATCTACGTCCAGCGCAAATCTTGCGAAATCGCCGCCTTCCACTGCCAGGTCAATATCACTGGCCCGTTTAAAATCTCCTCTTGCCCGGGAGCCGAAAAGGATTACCCTGCTGATATTATACTTCTCCGCCAGCTTTCGGATTTCTTCTATGACTTCCGGTCTTATTCCAGTATTTTCCACAGAACCGCCTCTTTCTGATACAAACTTTGAAGGTATTATATCATTCCTTCTGCGGGACTTACAATCCTTTTTGCCTGCTGCTCCGTACGGCACTGTAAACGCTTTATACGTATTATAAATCTATAAGTACTAAATGAGGTATTGAAAATCCCCATAAAAAATAGGTAGTTATAGACAAAATTTATAAATTGTAAGTGTTCAGCTATAAAGTTCACTAACTCCCCGGCTAGAAACTTCCGAAATCAGAGAGTATTTTGAAGACGTATTCTGCAGGAATGGAGGATATTTCCAGGTTCCGCTCCAGGAAATAGAGAAACTAAAGAAGTCCCGG
>JAHZHF010000054.1:3874-13568 GCA_019420405.1 Clostridiales bacterium | reverse complement strand
ATTGTTAAAACTCCGCTCCGCTTCCGGACACATTTGGGCAGAAAATGTTAGTGCACTAAATAGCTGCACACTTCAGCTCATGTCCCGGATCATCTCCACGATATCGTACCCGTAATTCTCCCCGGTAGCCCAGCCGAGCCCTTCCGGATTCTCCTGCTGTCCCAGCCACTCCACGTAGGGCGCCGCTCCTTTTTTCACATACTCGTACCTGTCATCCACGCACTCCTGGTTGAGTGCATCTTCCGTGGCATATGCTTTCAGATGCTGGATCTGCGCGCGGATCCCCGTCCGCACATCCGGGTAGGAATTTCCCGGCACTCCTCCGCCTGTTGTACCGATCCCGGCGAAGTTAAACTGCTCGATCCGGGCGTCGCCGCCGTACTGGAGAAACCCGGTCTCCTTCATGGTCTGGGCGAAAGCCACTTCCGGGCGCACTCCCTCTGCCGACGCCGCCTCATAATACATCTGACAGAACGTCTCGATGGAATCCGCGCCTCCGGCTCCCAGCTCTTCCGCAGGATACTCCTCGCCTGACTCGTTAAAATAATCCACCATCTCCTGTACGGTCACCGAGCTCTCGCCCATGATCGGATACTGGCCTTCCGTGATTTCCTCTCCATCCGCTGATGCCGCCTTCTCACCGCCGGTATCAGCAGTATCATCATCAACAGTGCCGGCAGCAGAAGCTCCGGTTTCTTCTGAATCGGTTTCTTCTGTCCCGTCTTCCCCTGAAGCTGTCACCCCCTGCCGGGTATTCTCCTCCGCGCCGGCCGAAAGCAGACCGGTCAGTCCGGCCAGCCCCAGAGTGAGTACAAGCAGGAGGGCAAGTCCGGCTTCCATATACAGTTTGATTTTCTTATCCTGCCAGTTCATGGCACCGCTCCTTCATTTATACTGCCTTGCACACTGTTACTCTACAACACAACACATCAAGATACAAATTCCCGCCTCTGTGGAGGCGGGAATCATCTCCTGTCTGATTATATTCCGGAAAACTGATTATATTCCGGAAGTATCCCCGGATATTTCTCAATTTGTGTAACAGTTCAGCCATAGGGCTGAGCGCCCGTCTATGAGTAAAACAGCGGCGCCAGCCGCAATAAGCACGAAGTGCGGTTTTACGAATGGCGCGGGCTGAACTGTTACACATTCGCCTGATAGTTTTCAAGCATCGGGTGTGCGGACGAACGCAGCCTGATGATCGGGCCGCCCGTACCTTCGATATACTCCCGGGTGATAACGACCTCGCCGATACTGTCATCCTTCGGAATCTCATACATGATATCCAGCATGAACTCCTCGATGATCGCCCGGAGCGCTCTCGCTCCTGTATCCTTCTCCATCGCTTTCTCTGCAATCGCCTCTAAAGCGCCGTCGTCAAAATCAAGCCGCACCTCGTCCAAAGCCAGCAGCTTCTGGTACTGTTTGAGGATCGCATTTTTCGGCTCTTTTAGTATCTTCACAAACATGTCCTTGTCCAGGCCCCTGAGGGTGAGGATCACCGGAAGACGCCCCAGGAACTCCGGGATCATCCCGAATTTTCTCAGATCTTCCACCGTCACTTTGGACAGAATGTCTTTATCCTGTGCATACTTGTCCTTGAGCTCCGCGTTAAAGCCCATGGACGTCTTCTTCTGCAGACGCTCACGTATAATCTCCTCCAGATCCGGGAAAGCTCCGCCGCAGATGAAGAGGATATTCTTCGTGTTTACTGTAGTCAGAGGCACCATGGCGTTCTTGCTGTTGGCCCCAACCGGCACTTCCACTTCACTGCCTTCCAGGAGCTTTAACATGCCCTGCTGAACCGACTCGCCGCTGACGTCCCTCTGGTTGGAGTTGCGCTTCTTCGCGATCTTATCAATCTCATCTATAAAGATGATGCCCTGCTCCGCCTTCTCCACGTCATTGTCCGCCGCTGCAAGAAGTTTGGAAACTACGCTCTCGATATCATCACCTATGTATCCGGCCTCAGTCAGGGACGTTGCATCCGTGATCGCAAGCGGCACATCAAGAAGCCGTGCAAGTGTCTTGACCAGATAGGTCTTTCCGCTTCCGGTCGGCCCGATCATCAGCATATTGGATTTCTCGATCTCGATATCATCCGCCGTGCCCGCTGCAACTCTCTTATAATGGTTGTATACTGCAACGGCCATCGCCTTTTTCGCATGCTCCTGTCCCACCACGTATTCATCGAGACGTGCTTTGATCTTATGGGGCGCGGGAATCTTCCTGATATCAATCTGGTGATATTCTTTCGGCTTCTCTTTTTTCTTCTTGATCTTCTGCGCCCGGGGCTGCATATTTTCAAGATCTGACATATTCAGGAACTGGACGCCCGGGATATTCATCAGGCGGTTTAAATCCACAGACCCGTTTGTCATCGCGTCAAAGCTTTTCTGCATACAGTCCGGACACACCGTAATATGATTCGGGAGATCGATCATCTTCCCCGTCACACTCTCGGGACGGTGGCACATAAAACAGATCTTCTCGTACTTCTCACCGTCGTCCTCTTTTTCCCCGGACGAAGCCAGCTCCTGCTTTTTATCCGCGGAGACATTTCCGGAAGTCTCGCCGACTTCTTTTCCCGACTCCTGCGAATCCTCTCCCGCAATTATTTCCTGTTCTGTACGTTCCGCTTTCTTTTCTTTATCTTCCTCATCCACCAGGATGAAATCATGATCTGACATAAGTACTTCCCTTCTATCTCAAAAGATTTTTTCCGGGAAATCCGATTTCCCGGACATTTTCAGGTGCCATATCAGCCCGGCCCTCCGCTCCATTCAGGAAGCCCGGCTGATACGATTTTAATTATAGTACACTTATGCATGTTATACAAATGAACTTTTTCTAAATCAGCCCATCTCTCACTGGATCTCCTGGAGTCTCAGCCCTGCCGTATCCGATACGGGGAGGGAAAATATGACTGACTTCGCCCGGCTCTCCAGCCCCGCATGCTGCATTATGGACTTCATAATCGCATTTTTCATCTCAGATTTTGCCACAATGTAGATCATCTCTTTCTCATCTGCAATCGACACGCCGAGGAACTTCTCCGCCTTTTCAAGCCCTGTGCCTTTCGCGTGGATCACGGTTCCGCCGCCTGCGCCTTCTGCTCTGGCGGCATCCATCACTTCCTCGCTGTGTCCCTGGTTTGCGATCACGACGATCAGTTCATACTTCGTGTTTTTCATCTCGCTCTCCTCTTCTTTCTCATACATCTGTCCATCCAGCAGAAACTGAAACACTTTCTTTCCGCCCACACTGGAAACCGGCACCAGAAAAGCAATGCCTGTTCCCGGGACGTCGATCTGCAGTTTATCCTCCAGATCATGCTTCACCTTTTTCCACGTCTCGTCCGACACCACGGTCATGGTCACCATTTTCTCCGTCACTTCCAGACCGAAATAGTCGAGGATGTCACTGGTCGCAGTCCCCCTCGCAAGAGTACACATCACCGCGGCCAGTCCGTTCTCCTCATAGCACGCCAGAAGCTTCCGTCCCATGGTCCGCTTTGTAACTGTCATCAGCATATAAATCTCACTCATATCGCACCTCTTAAAGTTCTATGATCTCGTCGTCCGGAAGATCGGCGAATCCCACAGTTCCCTTCTCCGCTTCCATTCTTTCGAGATGTCTGGAATTGATCTGATACACAAGCCCGAGAATCTGAATTGTGATCAGAGGTGTCATGGCAACCATCGCTACCACGCCGAACGCGTCCGTGACAATATTTCCGCCCACACTCACGCAGGCTCCCATAGCAAACGGGAGAAGGAATGTAGCCGTCATCGGCCCGGAGGCCACACCGCCCGAGTCAAACGCAATCGCCGTAAATATCTTCGGAACGAAAAACGACAGAATCAGAGCCGCCGCATATCCCGGAATCACGAACCAGAAAATCGAGATTCCGGTCAGCACACGGATCATCGCAAGTCCGAGAGATACAGCCACGCCGATCGAAAGGCTCAGACTCATGGCCCCTGCGCTGATCGTCCCGGAGGTAATATCCTCCACCTGTTTTGTCAGGACGAACACAGCCGGCTCCGCACGGACGATAAAATACCCGATCACCATGCCGATGGGCACGATCACCCACTTATACGGATTGTCTGAGAGCACCTGTCCCAGATAATTTCCCGCCGGCATAAACCCGGTATTTACTCCGGTGAGAAACAGTACCAGCCCCACATAGGTATAGATCATTCCTACTGCCGTTTTGATCAGCATCCTTTTCTGCATCCGGCGAAAAACGAGCTGAAAGATCACGAAGAAAACGATAATAGGCATAAGCGAAACCGCCATTTCCCGCATATACGCGGGAAGTTCCTCCGCGAACAGCTTCCACAGTTCCACGGAATCGCTGATGTCGGGAATACTGTCCGGTACATATTCCACACTGTCCGGACGGTAAATCAGACTCAGCACAAGAACGGACAGAATGGGGCCAACAGAGGACAGCGCCACAAGGCCGAAACTGTCGTCCTCCGCCCGCTCATCACTTCGGATCGCAGAGATACCGATACCGAACGCCATGATAAACGGCACGGTCATAGGTCCCGTCGTCACGCCTCCCGCGTCAAATGCCACTGCGATAAAGTCTCCCGGTGCGAAATACGCCAGTAAAAATACGATCACATACAGTCCGATCAGCATGTATGCCAGACTGATGTTAAAAAGCATCCTCAGAAGCGCCGCAACGAGGAACAGCCCCACGCCAAACGCCACCGCCAGCACAAGAACCATATTCGGCACCGCCGGAACCTGCTCGGCCAGCACCTGCAGATCCGGCTCGGATATCGTCACCACAAATCCCAGCACAAAGGTCAGCAGTATCATCAGCCACAGCTTTTTCGTCTGCGTCATACTGATTCCCACATTTTCCCCGATGGGTGTCATAGACATCTCGGCTCCCAGGGTGAAGAACATCATTCCCGTAATCAGCAGCACAGCCCCCAGCAGAAATGCGAGAAGAATTCCCGGCTCAAGAGGCGCTATCGTAAAGCATAAAAACAGCACGATCGCAATAATCGGAAGCACTGCCTTCAAAGTTTCGTTTAATTTTTCCTGTAGTTTTTCTTTCAGTTTCGTTGTTCTAAAATTCACTCAGTCCCTGCCTTTCATTATTGTCAAGAGAGCATCTCGAGGAACTCGCCCTCAGAGATAATCCGCACTCCCAGTTCTCTTGCTTTCCTGTTTTTAGATGAGGTGGAATTCACATCGTTATTGATCAGATAATTCGTTTTGGACGTCACGCTTCCTGTCACTTTCCCTCCTCGCTTCTCGATCTCTTCCTTCACCTCCGCGCGGTTTGCAAAATGCTCCACGCTGCCGGTGATAACGAAATTCACTCCCTCAAACTTCCTGCTGTCTTCTGACACCTCCTCCTGTATGATCTCCACTTCGTCCAGAAGACGATAGAAGAGATCTCTGTGATCTTTATCTGCAAAATATTCCGCATAGGTTCTGGCAATCACGTCGCCCACTCCGGAAATCTCATCCAGCTCCTCCACAGTCGCATTCAGCACACGTTCCGGATCGTTTCCAAGAGCCCGGCAGATCATTTTCGCATTTGCAATGCCGATATTGGGAATCCCCAGACTGTACACGAGCCGCGGGAGAGTCGTCTCCCTCGCCCGCTCGACACTGTTTTTCAGATTCTCATAGGACTTCTCGCCAAATCCGTCCAGGTTCTTGATCTCCTCCTCCCAGCGGTCCAGATGAAAGAGATCCGTAAAGTCTTTTATATATCCGTTCATGATGAACTTCTCCAGCGTCGCCTCAGAGAGACCCTCGATATTCATCGCATCACGACTCACAAAAAGAGTAAATGATTTCACATGTTTCGCCTGGCATTTCGGATTGGTGCAGTACAGAGTCTTCGTCTCATTGTCCATGGAGATCTTCGTCGCCCCGCCGCACACCGGACAGGCTGCGGGAATATCCTTCACGCCGCTGCGCGTCAGGTTTTCCGCGATCTGCGGAATAATCATATTCGCCTTGTAGACAGTGATCGTATCGCCGACTCCCAACTCTAGTTCTTCCATAATGCTGATATTATGGACGCTGGCCCGGCTCACCGTCGTCCCCTCCAGCTCCACCGGATCGAAGACCGCCACCGGATTGATCAGTCCGGTTCTCGACGGACTCCACTCGATTTCCCGAAGCGTCGTCTCCCGGATCTCATCCGCCCATTTAAAAGCAAACGAATCTCTCGGAAACTTCGCAGTCGTCCCCAGCGATTCCCCATAGGCAATATCGTCATAAACAAGCACCAGCCCGTCGGAAGGCACTTCGTTTTTCTCTATGTGCTGTGCAAACCACGCAACCTCATCCTCAATCGTCTCCCGGGTCACCATATGGTTCTCCACCACGTCAAAGCCCTGCTCTTTCAGCCACTCCATCTGATAAATACGGGAATTATGAAAGTCCACGCCCTCCGCCCTCACAAGGCTGAACGCATAGAAGCGCACGTTCCGCTTCGCCGTGATCTCATTGTTGAGCTGGCGCACGGACCCGCTGCATAAGTTCCGGGGATTTTTATATTTCGCATCTGCGTCCCCGATCTCTGAATTGATCTTCTCAAAGTCTTTATAGGAAATAACTGCTTCCCCTCTTAAGACCAGCTCCCCCTGATACGGGATTTGAAGGGGAATATTCCGGAAAACTCTCGCATTGTTCGTGATGACTTCTCCCACTTCGCCGTTTCCGCGGGTGACCGCCTTCTCAAGTCCGCCGCCCCGGTAAGTGAGAACGACTGTCAGCCCGTCCAGCTTCCAGGAAATCATCGCCTTCTGATCCCCCAGGAACTCCCTCAGCCTCCCCACGTCCTTCGTCTTGTCCAACGACAGCATGGGGCGCTCGTGGCGCTCCTTCGGCAGCTCGCTCAACACCTCGTATCCCACGTTCACCGTGGGGCTCGACGCAAGCGTTGTATTCAGCTCCTTCTCCAGCTCCTGCAGCTCGTCATAAAGCCTGTCGTACTCGTAATTGCTCATGATTTCAGTGTCTTCCTGCTCATAAGCTCTCCGCGCCCTGTTTAAAACCTCCACCAGCTCGCGCATCCGTTCCATCCTGTTCTTTATCTCCTCTGCCATCTGCAGCCTCCTTTTTCAGTTCTTGGAATCTCTGATCATCTCATAGAGCTCCTCAAGCTCCTTATCCGTCACTTTCCGGTACTGCCCCTCTTTCAGGCTGCCGAGCCGGATATTCATAACCCGGATTCTCAGAAGATCCTTCACGCCGTACCCCAGCGCCTCGCACATCCTGCGGATCTGCCGGTTGAGCCCCTGGGTCAGAATGATGGAGAACGTGTATTTTCCCAGCTTCTCCACCCGGCACGGTCTTGTCACCGTGTCAAGAATCTGCACGCCTTCGGCCATCTTTCTCAAAAACTCTTCCGTGATCTCCCTGTCAACAGTAACCTTGTATTCTTTTTCGTGCTGATTGGCCGCCCGCATCATCCGGTTGATAATATCCCCGTTGTTCGTCATCAGCAGCAGTCCCCGGGAATCCTTGTCAAGCCTCCCCGCGTAGGTCACCCGCACCGGATAATTGAGGAAACGCACGATACTGTCCCTCTCCCTCCGGTCTTCCGTGCACACAATACCTCTGGGTTTATTGACAGCCAGCACGACCATCTCATCCTGGCGGGACACCACTTTCTTTCCGACTTTCACTTCCTGTCCCGGAACAACGCGCATCCCGGTCACCGCAGTCTGCCCGTCCACGGTAACCTGCCCTTTTTCAATGAGGCGGTCCGCCTCCCTTCTGGAACAAACGCCCGCCTCACTTAAATACTTATTCAGCCGAACCGGCTCTTTTTTCTGTAGAAATTCGTCTCTGATCCGATTACTCACCTGTGAAAACTCCACTTATATTATTATCTGTAAAAAACGTATTCCCGCTGTACAGAACAAGCGCGTCCGTAATCCGGTACGTGTTCATAATCTCCTCCATCGTACCGCTGTAGTAGCGCGGGTCCACCACTACGATCTCCCTGTAATAAGGGGTCAGAAACGGGATAAAACAGTCTGCGAAAGAATCCTTCACCACAAGCAGCCTCTTCGTGCTTGTGGACACAGTCTTGATATCGACCACCGAAGAATTTCCTCCCAGGAACACGGCGTACTTATCCCGCGTTTCCAGTTTCGAGGAATCATAAAGCGACGTCCGTTTCTTTGCCTCATCCACATAGTTTACAACCACATCGTCGTCTCCCGACGCCGGAACGTAGATGTCGATCTGCTCTTCCTCATCCAGATTCACGCCGCTCTTTGAAGCCAGCACTCCGTTAAAACTGTCCGTGACTGTATAGGACACATAATTTCCCGATACATCTCCTTCGATTCCCAGGCTGGCCGCCGCGCCCTGGAAGGCGTAGAACGCACCCTGAGTCGTCCAGTGATGATCTGTCTTATAGTATATCTTCTCCGATTTATACTTATTCAATATTGAATATGTATCAACCCACGTAACCGTATCCCCGAGCTGGCGTTCCACCATGCTGAAAAGCTGGCGCTGGTCCTCCACCTGGGCAAACGCCGGAAGACTGTCACTTAAGATGCAGGCTGCATCCGGCACCAGCATCACCGTAACCGGAATATCCGTGTAAGTCTCTGCAAAGCTTTTGATCGCCCCGGCATTCTCCGAGAGCTGTTCATCCTCAGGAACCGCAATCTCCTCCAGGAGCTGTCCGTCCTTTCCGATATAAACGCCATTTTCCATCCTGCTGCCACCCAGCCGGGAAAGCGCCACTTTCACACTGCGCCACATATTACGGCCCACAAACTGATCGCTCATGTAGCTCTCCCACTGCTCCATGAAATCTCCGTTCATCACCGATGCAGCCGTAAGCTTCGGCCTCTGCTCCAGTACCCGGTTCTCCTGCTCTGACGTCTCCTTGCTCGGCACGAGCAGATTAATAATCATCACAAGAAAAAGCACCAGTATGAATATCATTCCGATCACGCGCTCAATGCGCCCTTTTCTCTTTCTTCTCTCCATAATCCTTCCCTAAAATCTGAAATACAAAAACGGGTTAAACGTATCAGTCACAAGAAACGCTACTGATATGAAAAACATTCCCATATAGATAACCACTGCTGCGGCAGTCCTGCCTCTCCCGCTCCGGAAGATCCTGATCAGACGGTTCAGCAGCCGGAATCCCAGAGATGACGATCCGATCACCGCCAGGAGATACAGCAGCCAGTGGCCAAACAGGAGAAACGCCCCCTGGGAATCCACTATTCCGGAGCCGCCCCCGATCATCGCCGCGAGGTAGCGCAGGGAATATCCAAGGCTCGGGCTGAAAAAGAAGACCCATCCCACAAGAACAATCACCCCTGTGTAGATTCTCTGCACCACGTACGGAAGTCCCTCCACAGACACGCCCCATACATATTTTTCCATGACCAGAATGACCCCATAGTACACGCCCCACGCGATGAAATTCCATGCAGCTCCGTGCCACATACCGGTGAGCGCCCACACGACCATCAGGTTAAAAATATTTCTGGATACAGAGCAGCGGTTTCCCCCCAGCGGAATATACACATACTCTCTGAACCATGTACTCAGAGAAATGTGCCATCTCCGCCAGAACTCCGTCACGCTCTTTGATATGTACGGATAATCAAAGTTCTTCTTAAACTCAAAACCAAACATTATTCCCAGTCCGATCGCCATATCGGAA
>JAHZHF010000054.1:0-3864 GCA_019420405.1 Clostridiales bacterium | reverse complement strand
CTCTTCCGATCTAAATACGCCGATCCATGCAGTCAGCACCGAGAGGCTTCCGGTGGGAATATCAGAAATCGTCTCGAAGACGGCCCCTGTTGAGTTGGCAATAATTACTTTCTTGGCCAGTCCGATGATAAAGTACATGGCTCCCTGGCCGATCCTGGATATATTGAGCCTTCTTCTGCGAAGCTGTTCCTCAATGTCCGAATATCTGACGATCGGCCCTGCGATAAGCTGTGGGAACATGCTGATATAAAGCGCAAAATACAGGATATTTTTCTGCGGTTTCGCATCCTTGCGGTAGACATCCAGGATATAAGAAATCGCCTGGAACGTATAGAATGAAATACCTACCGGAAGCGGCAGCTCCCGGTAAGGGATATCGACCGGAAGCACGGCATTCACCGTGTCCACAAGGAATCCGTAGTATTTGAAAAATCCAAGAATAAGCAGATTCACCACTATGGCGAAGATCACGCTGAATTTCGCCTTGCGCGGATCATCTTCATGATTCTTTATATCCTGCCCGCAGAAATAGTTCAGGGCTATGGACAGAATCATAAGCACAACATAGACCGGCTCCCCCCATGCATAGAAGAGGAGGCTTGCCAGAAGCAGGACAATATTCTTCGCCCTCTCCGGGACCAAATAGTAAACTGCCAGAACAATCGGCAGAAATAAAAACAAAAACGTAATACTGCTGAATAACATCTGTTACTTTCCTCTCTCAAAGGCTTTACAGGCTGTTTCCGAAGGCTTCCAGATACTGCTGCGCGTCCGCCGACACCGCATAAAAAATATACCTGCCGCGTACACTCTGCACCGCATCATCCAGAAGTTTCGCCTCCTCCGGGGCATATCCCTCGAAATCATTTTTTCTGGAGGCAATCCGCTCTTCAATCGCAGCCGTCACATCCTGCACCTGACCGTCACTTCTGACACAGATGAGGAGCACTTCGTCCGCAGACATGCTCGCGCTTGACGAGTAGTACATCACGCCCGAATAGTCCGCCGCGTTCAGTCCGAAGTTGCGCTTGAACTGTGAGTCTTCCTGGCGCGTCAGCTCCTCCGTATTAAGAGCACTCTCCACATCCTGCGCCACATCCTCAAAAGCTCTGCTGCTCCCGCTCATATTCAGCATGAGTATTACAACAAAAGCGATAATCAGCACAAGCATGACATATTTCATAATATAGGCAATCTTAGGTCTTCCCGTCGTCATAATGCCGCCACCTCCGCCATGCGCTGCGCCCAGACCGGATAGAAGTCTGCCTTAAAGTGAATTCCATCCTCTTCATAGTACTCATCCTGCACAAGCTCTGTATTATCGATGAACCCGATCTGCATCTCGTCACACATATTTTTCAGCGCTTCATTGTAATCCGGAATCTTCTCATATACCGGAGTCTCCTGAGCAACCGCTTCCTGAACGGGGAAGATCGAATTGACAAAGATATGGACGTCCGGGAGCTCCTCCTGGATCTTCTCCACCACCGCTGTATACTGTTCGATAAACTTGTCCGTATCGCCGTTCGTCGCCTCCACATCGTTCATGCCAAGCGCCAGAAATACGATCCGCGGCGACAGATCCTTCACCTGCGAGATCAGGTCGTCCGTCTCATCCAGATGCACCCCGATAGTCGCGGCCACGCTGGATGCGTTCAGAACGTCATATCCCGTAAATCCTTCCGTGATCGAATCGCCCATGACAACCGATCCCATAAACTTCTCCTTAATACTCCGGGTGTCCTCCGCACCATCCTGCTGCTCGAGGAGACTGATTTTCTCTTCGATCGCAGTGATGTCGCCCGCTTCCTCCGCCTTGATATAATCCACTCCGGCAGAAGTGTCCGTGCCGCTGTTTATCAGGCCGCTGATTCCTCTGATGATGAGCACAATCACAAGAACGACCAGAACAGCACCCGCTCCGAGAAGAAGTTTTTTCTTCATACTGTCTTTTATCTTAATATTCTTCATCTATTTCCCAACGTAAATTATTCTCTGAATCTCTTTTGAACCTGTTATAGTTTTCTTCTTATTACTTTATTACTGTCTTTTTCCATTTTATCGCTGCTCCTGCCGAAGTTTTTCAACAGTCAGGGCAGTATACCTTATAATAATACTTTTTTTACAGGTAAAAGTCAATGACGCCGCTCCCCGTTTTGTGATACAATATTGTAACAGTTCAGCCATAGGGCTGCACGCCCGTCTATGAGTAAAACAGCGGCGGCAGCCGCAATAAGCACGAAGTGCGGTTTTACGAATGGCGCGGGCTGAACTGTTACTACTATTCACAGCCGTTTACATGAAAGGAGCACACCATGATCGCATTCTCGCTCACTAATATAAAAGAATTCATGTCACAGCTTCTCCTCTCTGAGACATTCGACAGTTTCGCCTTTATCGAAGGGGAGATCGTGACTTTCAATACATTCCGCATCGACGGCTTCCTCCAGAAAGAATTCTTTGATACAGAGGAACCGCTTCCTGAATATTCTCTCTGGAAAAATGTGCGCGATTACTGCTTTTCTCTGATCCGCGGGAAAAGGACGCCTTTAAGCTTCCGCTTCGTCTTCAGCCTTTCCCGGAAAAATATCGAAAAGCTGACCGCCCAAAATGTCCCGTCGCTTGACCCGGACGCGATCCAGGGCCTGTACCTCAACATCCATTACGACGGCGCGCGCCTCACCTGCGTAACCGGCACTTCTTTTAAGACATTTACCATGGACAAATCGCTGGAGCGTACATGGGATGAAATGGCTGAAAAGTTTTTCCGTCAGAAAGGCGTGGAATTCGAAAAAATATAGCAAATACTTGACCTTCTACCTGCTGGAAGGTATAGTCTATACTCAAGTCAATGGACAAAGTGTCCGGAGATATTTTCATGGAGGGAGCAGGTATGAACATACGAGAGGTAGAAAAAGAAACCGGGATCAAGAAGACAAATATCCGGTATTACGAAAACGCCGGACTGATTAAAGCCGGAAGGAATACAGAAAACAATTACCGGGAATATACTTCGGACGATATCGAACTTTTAAAGAAAATCCGATTTCTGCGCACCCTTGATATCTCTATCTCAGATATCAGAGAACTTGAGACCGGAACACTCGGACTTTCCGAAGTCATCGGTGCCAGACTGGCAGAACTGCAGAGAGAATCGGAAAATCTGGAACTGATCCGCTCACTCTGTCTCAGACTCAAGGAAGAAAACGTCACTTTTGAAACACTGAGGCCGGAGACAGCCCCTGCTGATGAAGCCTGGCTTAACTCTGTGCACCGGATCATGCAGATGGATAAATCCCCCGGACTGGCCGAACGAAACGCAGGAACAATTTCGGGATATGCACTCCTCTTTGCTGGAATGGTGCGGGACGGAGATCCCCTCCCTGCTGCCATCAGCTTTCCCCTTCTCTGGTGGGGTGCCTTCTTCCTCGCCGGGCTGGCGGTCACCCTGCGAAACGATTACTGGCTGTACCAGAAATACAGGAACCGCTTCTTCATCGTTGACCTGGCCTTCCCCGCACTCGCTTTCCTGGTAACTGCGGCCATTCCCTGCTTTTCAGGTTCCTCCCCGGCAATACCTTTTTTCATTCCCTCCGTGCCTGCATTGCCCGTCCTTGTCTATGTCGTCATGGCCTGGATCTACAAACAGAGAATTGTCGAACCTGGGAAAAAAGTTCGCTGGTTCTGCTGGTAGTGGGGGAGCAGCTATTTAGTTCAATAACTTCCGAATTCAAAACGTCCGAAAACCTGGAAGATTCTGAGACGTATTCTGCGGGGATGGAGGACGGCTCAGTGCTTCGCTCCAGGGGATAAGGGAAACTACAAAGTACCGGATACGGATTAAAGGCAAGAACAGCCGGGGCT
>JAHZHF010000053.1:5488-13582 GCA_019420405.1 Clostridiales bacterium | reverse complement strand
CCTGGAGCGAAGCACGGAGCCGTCCTCCATCCCCGCAGAATACGTCTTGAGAATCTTCCCTGTTTTCGGACGTTTTTCATGCGGGAGTTATTGAACTAAATAGCTGCACTCTTACTTAAATTCAGATACCCTTTCAGCCTTTCCCAATCCGTCGTCACAATAAGCTCCTCCGGAAATCCACAATATTCAACCACTTCTCTGATATAGGCAAAATTCCCCGCGTCTGCATCCACATGCGCATCACTTCCCGTCGTCACAGGCACTTCATACTGGCGGCACAGATCCAGCATGGTCAAAATATTCTCCCGGGTTCCCTTCCTGCTGCTCTGCGGGCGCATGGAGGAATTATTGATCTCCAGCAGCGTCCCGGTCTCTTTCGCAGTTTTCACAAGCACCTCATAGTCAAACGGGAATCTTCCGTCATCCGGATGCCCGATAATATTAATATAAGGATTTTTCATCGCCTCCACATACGCCCTTGTATTTTCTTCCGGCGTATGATCCGCACCATAGCAGGGAAGATGAATACTGGCCACAACTATATCCAGATCCCTGCAGGTTTTCTGCGGCAGATCAATACTTCCGTCCGGAGCCATAATGTTTACCTCCGCTCCCATCAGAAGCCTCACTCCGTCCGCTTCCCGCGGGACCACATCCAGGTTCTGAAAGTAAAACAGCCCGCATGTCCCCGGCATCTCCGGCGCGTGTTCCGTCAGGGCCAGAGCAGTAAGCCCTCTCGCCTTCGCGGCGGCGGCCATCTCCTTAATCGTACTGTACGCATGGCCGCTGGCCAGCGTATGTGAATGTGTATCAGCAATAATTTTCATAATCTTCACTCCTGTCACTTATCTGTGTATCTGAATTATTATAGCATATTTTCCCCGGAATACAATTTCTCCACCCGGGAATACTTTCATTGATTACGTCAATCAAACGAGGAGGATTACAATGAAGAAGAAATCTCAGAAAAAAATCACGGACGACTACGATTACCTGTCCAACGCAGCCTCAGCCGGTGACTGCACCGGTCTGATCCCATCCCTGCCGCAAAATGAGGCAGAGCTGGAATCCTACAACGACACTTATCATTTTCTCCCTCCCGGAGAGCATATAAAAGCGGAAAAAAATTCCCACCGGGATAACTGATCCCGGTTTCCGGTGCTGCCGGGATATTCTGTTATGCCATTTTTTTACACTCTTCTCCATTTTTCGGGCAGAATCGACTTGTTCTTACATTTTTTCATTGTTCTTGGGCTTTCAAAATGCTATAATAGACATGTTGTAAATTCTGTTCAGCAAAAGAGAGGAGTATATTTTAATGAAGTGCCCAATATGTGGAAAAGATCTTGAATTAAAGAATAAGCAGATTGGCACCAATGAGAACGGTGAGCCGATCTTTAACGAATATGCAATATGCCGTGACTGCCGGAAGCAGTGGAATCTCGATAAACAGCGCGCTAAAAAGATGGCGGCAAAAAAAGCTGCTGCATCTGACAGCGCCAAAGCATCCGACCGGCTAAAAACACCTGGCAGCGCAAAAGCATCTGACAATGTGAAAACTTCTGGCAGCGCAAAAACGCCTGACAATGTGAAAACACCTGGCAGCGCAAAAACATCTGACAATGCGAAAGCGTCTGACAGCACAAAAAAAATGACCCCGCCCAGAGAAAAGAAATCTGCAGATACAGATAACACTGCGAAAACCGCGGGGAACTCCAGCGCTTCTAAAAATGAGGATGCTGCAAAGAAGGCAGCCAGCGCAGGCAAAACAGGAAGCGCAAAGAAACCGGTAAGCAAAAAATCTGCTTCCGGTAAAACTGCCGCGTCCTCCCAGTCATCCGAGGTAAAGGCAAAACGTCGTTCCTCCGGGGATGCCGAAGCTTCCGCACCGGCTAAGAAACCGGTGAAAAAGCGTTCTGTCCAGGAGAGCGGATCCGACGGACAGGAGAAACGTTACAGCAATATTCCTTCTGAGAAAGTGCGCACAAAACACGAGAAAGCCGCGCGCAAGGGATATGAGGACATGCTGGCAACCGGCACGATTCCCAAACCGGACAAGAAGAAGAAACAGGTCAAAGACGATACAAAGGCGCTTCGTTCGGCCGCAGCCGAAAAGCCGGACACCAAAGCAGCTAAAAATGACGACTATGACGATTACGATGACGACTACTACGAGGATGCACCGCGTTTCCGCGTGATGCGCGTGATTCTGGCCATCCTCTCGCTTGCCGGATTCGGTTACTTTATTTACCGCGGATTCACAACCGGACTTACCAGCGACTCAGGTTCCGGGCTGTCCGCCGGTATGGTATACGTGATACTTGCGCTGTGTCTGCTCGTATCCGCGCTTCTCTATTTCATCATGCTGGGAACGAACACTGTGTTTGCTTTCCTCCTGCCCATGGTTTTCTATCTGGGAAGCGGCGTATTTGCTTTCCTGAACCGCGGAGATGATATGCAGATGCTCATCGCGGCCGTTGCCGCCGCAGTATTGGCCGTGATCTCACTCATCCTTGCCATCACTTCAAGGGGCGGCGATGATTATGATGATGACGACTACGACGATGCATTTGAAGACGATTACGCTGACGATTACGACAACTGACACAAAGGACGTATTACACGCAGGATTTTATTCCTGTGTGTGATACGTCCTTTTTTCACCGCTTTTTCTCCTCCGTCATATAATGATACTGGAAATTTTATAACAGACTGTTTATGGAGGATTTTATGAAAAAGCGTATTTTATCAGGACTTCTCTGCGCCGCGCTCTCAATAACGCTGTTCGCCGGATGCTCCGGCTCGTCCGGTCAGGATTCGCAGTCTCCGGACACGGACTCCGCAGAGCAGACAGAAAGTGAACCGGCCGGGACACCGGAGCCTGTCAAAGTCACATTGAACGAGGTGGCTCACTCCATCTTCTACGCGCCGATGTACGTGGCGGTCGAAGAGGGGTATTTTGAAGAGGAAGGAATCACTCTCGATCTCATCTGCGGATTTGGGGCGGATAAAACGATGACCGCCGTCATCTCCGGCGAGGCCGACATCGGTTTCATGGGCTCAGAGGCATCCATCTACACCTATGCCGAGGGCGCCACAGATTATGTGGTCAATTTTGCCCAGCTCACCCAGAGAGCAGGGAACTTCCTGGTAGCCAGAGAAGAGATGGCTGATTTTAAATGGGAAGATTTAAAGGGTCATCTCGTCCTGGGCGGCCGGAAAGGCGGTATGACTGAGATGGTATTTGAATATATCCTGAAAGAAAACGGGATTGATCCCGAAACAGACCTTGAGATCAACCAGAATATTGACTTTGGCTCCACCGCCGCCGCTTTCGCAGAAGGTCAGGGCGACTTCACCGTCGAGTTTGAGCCCGGCGCAACCTCTCTCGAATCAGAGGGTAAGGGCTATGTCGTAGCTTCCCTCGGGGAAGACAGCGGCTATGTCCCGTATACTGCATTCAGCGCGAAACAGAGCTATATCGACGAGAACCCTGAGGTAATACAGGGCTTTACAAACGCACTCCAGAAAGGAATGGACTATGTCCAAAGCCACACACCGGAAGAGATCGCCGCTGTAATCGAACCACAGTTTCCCGAGACAGATCTCGAGACGATCACAACAATCGTGACCCGCTACTACGACCAGGATACCTGGAAATCTGATCTGATCTTTGAGGAGAGCAGCTTCGATCTTCTGCAGGATATTCTGGAAAGCGCCGGGGAACTTGAAGAGAGAGTTCCTTATGAGGATCTCGTGACAACAGAGTTTGCAGAAGCAGCAGCGAAGTGATACAATAGACTGACAAATACAAAGGAAATGAAAATAGCAGTTCAGCCAGGGCTGCCTGGAATCAGTGGATTCAGACGGCTCTGGCCTCAAAGAAAGGATACACACTTATGATTGATAAAAAACTGATTCCCGTCGGAGGATTGAAAAAGGAGCCTTTCTCCGGAAGCCATCACGGTATGCGCTATTTTTTCCGAGGGGACGACGGAAAAAACAGCACCACCTTTACCGTCTTTATCTATCCCGAGCCGTGGTGCTTCGAACAGACGCCTGAGGAAGAGAAGGAACAGGCGTCCTTCCCACTTTCGGATGAGGGTATGGATCAGGCGGTCGCCTGGCTCTGGGAGCGTTTCGAGACGGAAAAAGAGCGCTGGATAAATTCGAATCATAATATGATGCACACGGTAAAACAGCAGGTAAATTCCTGATATGGGCATCTTTATTTATTTTTTAGAATCTTTAAGATTTCTTCCATATCTTGTCACAACCGCTTCATATTTCTCTGGTATTATGCTTACATGAAAACAAGAAGACAATGGCTGTATTTGCAGCCTGCATCTATGGCCATTGGACTTCGCCTAAATATTGCGTTTTTACTTTTCCGTTTCCGGGCTTCTGCTCCGGAATATTTTTTTGAGATCAATTTTAACAATATAGTAATACATCCCCATCAGAAGCGCGGCCGCAAGCACCCATGCCGCCGGGCTTGCCAGACAAACTCCGAAATAGCTTCTCTGTCCCGCTGCAATCACCGCAACGATGCCTCTCCCTGCCAGCTCTGCAACTCCGGCCATCATCGGAAGGATTCCGTAACCGAGCCCCTGGATCCCATTCCGGTAGATATTCACAATCGCCAGCGGAATAAAAAAGATACCCACACATTTCAGATAGATATCTACCGAATCCATAATCAGAGCCACATCCTGCGAAACAAACAGATACGTCATGTATTTTCCCACTGTCATTGCCAGGGCTGCGGCTGCAAAAGAATAGATAATTCCCAGGACCGTACACGCCTTGAACCCCTTCCGGATTCTTGGCACGTCACCGGCGCCCATATTCTGCGCTCCGTATGTAGCCATCGTGGTTCCCATTGCCGTGTAAGCCTGCGTCACCACCTGCTCGATCTTGCTGGCTGCGGTAAACGCCGCTACCAGAGTTGATCCAAGGATGTTTAAAGCCGCCTGCACCATCATCGTTCCGACCGCTGTGATCGAATACTGCAGCGCCATCGGAATACCGATCCGGATCTGTATCCCCAGCAGCATCTTCGACGGCCGCCAGTCTTCCCGGCTCATACGCAGCAGCGGCACTGCTTTCACGATATATACCAGACAGAGAAGGCCGGATACGCCCTGGGAGATCACCGTCGCCACAGCGGCTCCCGCGGCTCCCATACCGAATACGATGATAAAGACAAGGTCAAGCACGATATTCAAAAGGGCCGCCAGGACCAGGAAATACAGAGGCACCCGGCTGTTTCCAAGCGCTCTGAGAATGCTCGCCAGCAGGTTATACAACATCTGCGCCAGAATCCCGCCGCTGATAATCATGATATAAGAATAGGCGTCCTGAAAAATATCCGCAGGAGTATTCATCAGTTCCAGCCAGGGTTTCATAAAGATCATAAACGCCGCGGTAAGAATGGCTCCCACAACAAAGGACAGAATCGCCGCCCCCGCTACCGTCCGGCGCATTCCCGCCATATCTCCCGCCCCGAATTTCTGAGCGGTCAAAACCGTAAATCCCGCGGTCATCCCCACTACGAACCCGTAGATCAGGAACATGATTGTCCCGGTGCTTCCCACCGCAGCCAGCGCTTTTGTTCCGACAAATTTGCCGACAATCACCGCGTCCGCCATATTATAAAACTGCTGAAACACATTTCCGATGAAAATGGGGAGCGTAAAATTCAGAATAATCCTCATGGGACTCCCGCTTGTCATATCATTCTGCACTGCTTTCATTTGTATCTGCACCTCCCATAAAACTCTCAGATACGGGCAGCACCACAACTTTGTACCGCCCGCAAAAAAGGATATGCCTAAACTCCCGACATATCCTATTCGCCACACTTTACAAGTGCACATTATATAGCAGAATCCGCCGTATGTAAATACGTTTTCTTCTGTTTTCTACTATGTTTATAACAGTTCAGCTATAAAGTTCAATAACGTTTTTCGTCAAAATGAGTCCGGAAGAGGAGCGGCTTTTTGACAATACGTATTCTGGGAAAAGGGGACAGACGTTCGATGTTCCGTTCCAGAATCCGGAAAATCTAACAGGCCGAAGAGATGTTTAAGTGCAAAGCGGCGCTCCGGTTAACTCGCTCCGCTCAGACAAGCCCTGCGCGCCACTTCCTGCGCATTCCCAGATGGAAATGTTATTGACGAAATAGGCTGATAACACAGTTATGGCGCGGCTTGAGGGCTTTCGGATATGAAATCCTTCCGGCCGCGCCTTACTTCTGAAAGCTATATAGTCATTAACTTCCGGCTTGAAAAGCTCAGAAAACAGCCCTATTTCGACAAAGGTTCTGCGGGGATGAAGCCTGGAGCCGTCCTCCATCCCCGCAGAATATGTCTCAGTAAAATCCCTGTTTTCGGACGTTTTTCATCCGTAAGTTAGTGAACTTTACGGCTGAACTGTTACCAGAAAAAGGATTTTATCCTCCTGGAACCGGAGATAATCCGGGTATCCCCTCTCATCTAGCTGATCCGCCTTCTCTCTCTGAACAAACCAGCACAGCACCTTCCTTTCTTCCTGTGCTTCGAGAACCTCTCCCTGAGCATCCCCGGAAGTTTTCCCGGGAGTATCCCCACTCTCCGGATACAGATAGTAGTTCCTCTCAAACGGAAGGAGCGCGCTGCTCTCCAGCTCAAAGCGGATCGTATTCTCTTCCCGCTCTCCCCAGACCGGAATGAAGTCATGGGCCCGGTAGCCGAACCATTCTGTCTCCGCGGGTATCTCTCGCTGAATATGCAGTGTAATGCCCCAGTCCAGCGCCTGCGCAGTATGCGCATCCAGCCTGCGTATGCGCGAGAAGTTCTTACATCCGGTCAGGCGCGCCGCCTCCTTACTCACAGGATTTTTAAACAGTTCTTTTGTCTCGCCGGAAGCCGAAACCTTCCCCTGATCGATCACAAGCAGCTCCTGGCTGAACCGATAGACCTCGTCACGGTTATGGGATACCATGATTACAGTTCCCTCATAATCCTCAAGCATCTCCATCAGTTCCTGCTGAAGCTGATCCTTCAGGTACATATCAAGCGCAGAGAACGGTTCGTCCAGAAGGATCACGTCCGGTTCATAGGCCATAATCCTGGCCAGGGCCACCCTCTGCTGCTGTCCTCCCGAGAGACGTCCCGGGAGACGCTTTTCCAGCCCTTCAAGTCGGAATTTATCTATCATCTCACGGACCCGCTGTTCATTTTCCCGCCGGTTCCCTTTCAGCCCGGCGGCAATATTCTTTTCCACTGTCATAGTAGGGAACAGGGCATAATTCTGGAACAGATATCCGACGTTCCTCTGCTGAGGCTTTAAGTTGATCTTCTGCTCCCGGTCAAATAAGGTCCGCCCCTCCACTTCAATCACGCCCTCATCAGGCGTCACGATTCCGGCAATACTCTTAAGCGTCATGCTCTTCCCGCACCCGGATGCCCCCAGTATTCCGATACGCCTGGAATCACTCTGAAAATCCATATCCAGAAGGAAGCTGTCCAGCTTCTTCCGGATTTTAACTCTGATCGACATTTCTTACCACCTCCCGATATTTTTCATCTTTTTCCCCGAGATGAGATTCATCAGAAATATGACAAGAAACGCAATTACCATGACTATCGCCACCCAGATTCCGGCAGTTGCGTAGTCTCCGTCCTGAATTACCATTGCGATCTTCTGAGAGATCGTCCCGGTCTTCCCCGGGATATTTCCGGCCAGCATGGATGTGGCGCCGTACTCTCCCAGCGCTCTCGCAAATGTGAGAATTGTTCCCGACGCGATTCCCGGCCCGGCCGTAGGGATAATGATCTTCCAGAAGATCTTTGTATCCGGCATTCCCAGAGTTCTCCCCGCATAAACCAGATTTACGTCAATCTGCTCCATCGCCGCCCTTGCGTTCCGGTACATCAACGGGAATGCAATAACCGTCGCCGCGATAACACATCCCAGCCAGGTTTGCACCACTTTGAAATCAAACTGCTCAAAAAGAAATTCTCCCAGCGGCCTCCGTCTGCTGAACAGAAGGAGAAGGAAGAAACCTGCCACAGTCGGCGGAAGCACCATCGGCAGAGTCAGAATCCCATC
>JAHZHF010000053.1:0-5478 GCA_019420405.1 Clostridiales bacterium | reverse complement strand
CCTTAACTACCTTTCTCGCCGCAAAAATTCCCAGAAAAAACGATATTACAGTCGCCACCACTCCCGTTTTCAGAGAAATAAAGAGCGGGCTCCAGTCCAGTTCCTCTAAAATCTGCATGATTTCTTCCATAGCTCTCCTCCGGTATATCCTCTATCATAAAGAATGCGGACAAAGGCCATCGCTGTCACTTTGTCCGCTTCCTGCCGTCCTGTATTTCTTTACACCTTACTTTTATTCTACATTCGTATCAAAATAATAAGAATCAAATACTGCCTTTGCCTCATCCGAAAGAACAAAGGCAAGGAAATCCTCCGCCGCCGCTGTCTGTGCGTCGTCCGCTTCCTCGTTGACCACGCGGGCGATCGGGTAAATCACATCGCCGGTCAAATCATAGCTTACAGTCTGGAGGATGTCAATATCGTCCTCGTATCCATATGTATCTGAATAGTATGTTGTTCCGACTTCGCAGGATCCTTCCACAACCGCCGTAAGCACCTTGCTCACGTTGTCCTGCTCACTGATCTCAACTCCGCCAAGCGCGTCCGATACTTCCTGTGTTGTGATAGACGCCGGATCGTCCGTCTCCGGAAGCGTTCCCAGGTTGACAAGGGCCTGTCTCGTGTAGCGTCCCACAGGTACGCTTCCTCCTGCCAGCGCGATGCTCTCCGCCTCGTTCAGGTTCTCAAGACCTGTCACCTTGGTGCCGCTGTCCTTTAATGTAATCACAACAACCTGGTTATTCACCACGTTTGCTCTCGTTCCCTCTACCATGAGACCGTCCGCCTCAAGGTCATCCATCTGCTTCTGGGCTGCCGAGAAGAAAATATCGCATTCATACCCCTCCTGGATCTGGGTGAGAAGCGTTCCCGAGCTGTCCGCATTGTAAGTGATCTTCACGTTCGGATGATCTTCATTATACATCTCTGCCAGCTCTGTCATAACCGTGTTCAGGCTCGCTGCGATAAACACCTGAATTTCTGTTTCTTCCTCTCCTGATCCCGTATCCTCTGCCTGTGCATCTGTATCACTGCTCTCGCCGGAATCATTTCCGCTGTTCGAACATCCCGCCATAGAGAATACCATAACCGCTGCCAGCATTGCCGCTAATACTCTTTTCTTCATACATTTATCCTCCTGGCTGTGTTAGGCTGAACGCTCCAGAAGACGGCCTCCAAAGCTCTCATTCAGACTCTTGTATTATTATATCCGATTGTTTTTCAAAAAGCAATCGCTTTACGGGCAAAAAACCGTAACAGTTCAGCCCTATAGCTGAACTATTACAAAAAAAACTTGCAATTTAACCGGAACAGGAGTATAATTTTTATCGTGCCAGATGCAGATGTAGTTCATCGGTAGAACACCAGCTTCCCAAGCTGGGGAGGCGGGTTCGATTCCCGTCATCTGCTTAAAAAAGGAAGTTCTGAGTTGTCTCAGCGCTTCCTTTTTTGTTCTCAAATCCATATTTGCAACCGCTGTTTTCAGTCGATCTGCCAGTCAATCGGTTCCAATCCGTTTTTCACCAAAAACTCGTTCGTTTTACTAAACGGCCTGCTCCCGAAAAATCCCCGGAAAGCAGAGAGCGGACTCGGATGCGGTGCTGTCAGGATGAAATGCTTCGGATTCGTCAACATCTGCTTTTTCCTCTGCGCGGGGCTCCCCCAGAGGATAAATACAATCGGACGGTCCTGGCTGTTCAGCGCCATGATCGCCGCGTCCGTAAACTGCTCCCAGCCGATCCCCCGGTGGGAATTAGCCTGGTGTGCGCGCACGGTAAGAACCGTATTGAGCATAAGCACTCCCTGCTCCGCCCACTTCGTCAGGCAGCCATGTTCAGGAATGGTGCACCCCAGATCATCGTGCAGCTCCTGATAGATATTCACCAGAGACGGCGGTATCTCCACACCTTTCTTCACCGAAAAACAGAGCCCGTGCGCCTGCCCGTTGTTGTGATAGGGATCCTGGCCAAGGATCACCACCTTCACATCTTTCAGCGGAGTCAGGTGAAACGCGTTAAAGATATCTTCCGAAGGCGGAAAAATCAACCGCGTCTGATACTCCCTGTTCACCGTTTCGAAGAGTTGTTTGTAATATGGTTTCGAGAATTCTCCTTTCAGTGCTTCATACCAGTCTCCATTTAAACCTGCCATTTCCTTCTCCTTTTTTCAAGTCGTATTTCTGCTCATTTTCCCTTCAGAACCGCCCCAGCCCGGGCTGTCCGTCTCGCCTTAAGAAGAGCTGCAGGCTACAGTCTCACAGCGATTCCCCCGTCCCGCAGATATTCCTTCACCTGCCGGATCTCCAGCTCCTTGTAGTGGAACAGAGAAGCAGCAAGCGCCGCATCCGCCATACCTTCTGTCAGCGCTTCTTTAAAATGTTTCAGCTCTCCGGCCCCGCCGGATGCAATCACCGGGATGGAGACACTTTCTGCAATCGTCCTTGTAAGCTCCAGATCATATCCTGCCTTTGTACCGTCGCAGTCCATGCTTGTAAGAAGGATCTCCCCGGCGCCCAGGCTTTCCACTTTTTTCGCCCACTCCACCGCGTCGATTCCCACGTCGATCCTTCCTCCGTTTTTATAGATATTCCATCCGGATCCATCCGCACGCCGCCTTGCATCAATCGCCACAACCACGCACTGGCTTCCGAATTTGTCCGCGGCCTCCCGGACCAGCTCCGGCGTGTTAATGGCAGATGAATTCACCGATACTTTATCAGCTCCTTCTCTGAGTATCGCGCGGAAGTCGTCTACCGTGCGGATGCCGCCGCCCACTGTGAACGGAATGAAAACGCACTCTGCCACCTTGCGTACCATGTCAATCACTGTTTTCCGCCCGTCGGAGGAGGCAGTGATATCAAGGAAAACCAATTCATCCGCTCCGGCCCGGTCATATGCCCTGGCGATTTCCACCGGATCTCCGGCGTCTTTTAAATCAACAAAATTCACACCTTTTACCACCCGCCCGGCATTCACATCCAGGCATGGGATAATCCTCTTCGTAAACATACGCCCCTCCTCTCACAGCTCTACAAAATTTTTCAGAATCTTAAGTCCCACTTCACTGCTTTTCTCCGGATGGAACTGGCAGGCGAATACATTGCCCTGTTCCACTGACGCATGAATATGCGTACCGTACTCCGTGGATGCCTTTACGATCGTCTCATCGTCCGCTTTCAGATAGAAGGAATGTACAAAATAAACATAGGGATTCTCCGGCACTCCCTGAAAAAGCCGCCCATTGTTTTCCAGGTGCAGGGAATTCCATCCCATATGAGGGATCTTTAACCCATCCGCCTCCGGAATCCGCAGGATATCTCCTTTCAGAATACCAAGCCCCTCCACACCGGGCGCCTCGCCGCTGTGTTCAAAGAGAAGCTGCAGTCCAAGGCAGATCCCAAGGAACGGAGTATTCCTCTCCACAACACGGTGAATCACCTCTTCGAGTCCTCTGCTTCTGATCTGAGCCATCGCATCTCCGAAGGCTCCCACTCCCGGCAGGATCACCTTATCCGCGCTCAGGATTTCTTCCGGATCTCCCGTGATTTTCACGTCCTGTCCCAGACGGACCAGAGCTTTCTCCACACTTCTGATATTTCCCGCATCATAATCAATAACCGCAATCATCCGTTTTCCCTCTCTTTCGCTTATTTCTTCACCCCGGTTTTTACGACGGGCACAGGCGTATCATCCACCGCGTCCAGATTATTGATATACTTCTTCGTCTCCTTTACAATAACCGGAGACAGCAGGAGCACCGCAGCCAGGTTCGGTATGGCCATCAGGGCATTCAAAATATCCGCAATCTTCCACACAAGATCCAGCTCAAGAACCGGGGCG
The DNA here is from genome assembly GCA_019420405.1 of Clostridiales bacterium. Taxonomy (GTDB): domain Bacteria; phylum Bacillota; class Clostridia; order Lachnospirales; family Lachnospiraceae; genus Mediterraneibacter. The sequence continues at coordinate 1,642 of JAHZHF010000053.1, read as the reverse complement.
ATAAGAAGCACTGCCACATAGAGCACCCGATACGGAATCAGCCCCTTTTTCCCCGAAAAATACTCAACGCACCGCTCGCCGTAATAAGCCCATCCCAGAATCGTTGAGTACGCGAATGAAATAATACCAACTACCAGGATCAATGGCCCGAGAACCGGGATCTGTCCAAACGCCATAGTTGTAAGTACTCCGCCGTTTTCAATCTGATCTGCGTTGATCGCCGGATTTTTCATAATCGTGGACACAAGCACGAGACCTGTCATAAGGCAGACAACAACTGTATCCCAAAATGTGCCCGTAGAAGATACCAGAGCCTGGCGCACCGGATTTTTCGTTCTTGCAGCCGCCGCTGCGATCGGCGCAGATCCCATACCGGACTCATTGGAAAACAGCCCTCTCGCCACTCCGTACTGAATCGCGTAGCGTATTCCTGTTCCTACCAGTCCGCCTGCCGCCGCACCAGGCGTAAACGCCAGCCTGCAGATCGTCCGGATTGCCGGAATGATATAATCATAGTTGATCGCCAGAATAATCACACAGCCAAGCACATAAAAGATCGCCATAAAAGGCACCAGCTTTTCACACACGCTGGCGATCGTCTTGATCCCGCCGAAGATAACCACGGCTGTCAGCGCCGCGACAATCACGCCGATGATCCACGGATCAATCCCCAGATTCCCCTCGCATACCTCTGCGATTGCATTGACCTGGGTTGCACATCCGATTCCAAAAGACGCGAATCCCGCAAACACAGCGAAAATAATTCCCAGCCATTTCATATTCAGGCCGCGTTCAAGAGCATACATGGCGCCGCCCTGCATCCGGCCGTCCTCAGTCTTCACACGGTATTTCACCGCAATCAGAGATTCCGCGTACTTCGTTGCAATGCCGAACACCCCGGTAAGCCAGCACCAGAGCACTGCGCCGGGGCCTCCGAGAACAATCGCTGTTCCGACACCAATGATATTTCCCGTTCCGATCGTGGATGCAAGAGCTGTCGTCAGCGCGCCGAACTGGCTGACTTCCCCGTCCGCTCCATCTTCCTTTGATACAGAAAGAGGGATTCCCTTCGTAATTGACTTTCTCTGGATAAATCCGGTACGGATCGTCAGAAAAATATGCGTTCCCAAAAGGAGCGCGATCATCCCCCAGCCCCACACAAAGTCGTCTACAGACTGCACAACTGCGTAAACTTTATCATACATTTCCTATCCTCCTGATGAAATCAAACAAACGGCCAAGCCCAAAAGACTTTCCCGGACAATAAAACAGAAAAGACATACGTGATACCCGCTGCTCGCAGCCGGCATACCGTATGCCTTCTAACGGTTCTGTAACAGTTGCATTTTACCGCATTTTCACTTTAATGTAAAGAAGTATCGTTCCCGATTTTCCGACTCCAGTAGCAGTTCAGCTATTTAGTGCACTAACAGTTTCCTTCAAAATACATCCGGAAGTGGAGCGGATGTTTGTTGACACGTATTCTGTGAAAGGAGACAGACGTTCGATGTTCCGTTCCGGAATCCGGAAAATCTAGCAGGCCGAAGAGATGTTTAAGTACAAAGCGGCGCTCCGGTTAACTCGCTCCGCTCAGACAAGCCCTGCGCGCCGCTTAACAACATCTCTCCGCCCCTAAGATTTT
>JAHZHF010000052.1:10294-13596 GCA_019420405.1 Clostridiales bacterium | reverse complement strand
TTCGCTCCACTTCCGGACACATTTTGACAGAAAACGTTAGTGAACTAAATAGCTGAACCATAACTTTCTGCAACCAAACCATTGCTTAAGGAGTCTAACTGATGTATACAAAAAGAAAAGAGGCCTCTTTTCTGAAAGGAGAACTGCTAATGAGTGACACTACTGAACATCTTCGACTGGTCCGCCGTGCCATCCGCGGCAATCCGGACGCCTATGGTGCACTGATAACAGAGCATCAGGACTATCTCTACAAAATGGCGTTTCTTTATATGAAAAACAAAGAGGATGCCCTGGATCTGGTAGGTTCCGTCATATTAAAGGGCTGGCAGAATATTCACAAACTGAAAAATCCGGAATGGTTCAAAACCTGGCTGACACGAATCCTGATCAATCTTGCAAAGGATCAGCTTAAAAACATGGTTCCGCACAGCGACATTACCAAGCTTCAGGTGCCCGCAGAGCAGACGGGCGTATCCATCGAGGAGCGATGTGATCTGGATTCTGCCATTCGCAGACTTCCCGAAAAATATCAGATCCCTGTCATTTTAAAATATTTCAGCGGGCTGTCCGTCAGGGAAATTTCATATGTCACCGGATATCCCGAGGGGACGGTCAAGGCCTGTTTAAGCAGGGGACGCGGTGAACTGAAAAAGATATTAAAGGAGGACTATTTTTATGCAGATTAATTTAAATGAAATAGAAATTCCCCGCCAGGAATTGCAGGATGTTGTAGACAGGAGCATGGCCTCCATCCGGAAAATGCATCGAAAAAAGAGAATTTGGAAAAGCGCTTCCCGCTTCGGTGCTGCTGCCGCATCCATCGCGGTTATTGCCGGCATCTTCGCCGCCAACCCGGCGCTGGCCGAAAACCTCCCCCTGATCGGACATATTTTTGAACGGGTTCAGGACGAACAGTATTATCCGGGCGATTACAGTTCCAGAGGAGAACAGCTCACCGGAACAACTGTATCCGAATCCCGGGGAATCACTGTCACACTCTCCGAAATCATGTGCTCAGACGAGTCCATGAATGTATCTGTGATAATTGAGTCCGAGGAGACGTTTCCGGAAAGCGTTCTTTCGATGAATGAGAGTTCAAACAGGGACTATGGTACACACTTCTACCTGGATGCGGATCAGCAGATAAGCGTCTCCGGCCAGTCACTCCTTGATAAGCAGGAAGGTGTAGAGGACGTACTTGACGCCAACGGTGAATTCACAGATGACCATACTTTTATCGGTATGTTCCGGATCAATTTCAACCTGTATCCGTTTGCGGATATTGACATACCTGACCAATTCACCTGGGATCTTACGGTCAACAGTATTTCTTACTTTTCAGACTCTTCCGGAGATTCGTCATCTGCCGGGCTGACCAGACTGACAGACGCCGGGGAATGGAATTTCTCCAGCGAGGTGGTGAAGCAGGATTTGGAAACGAGAACCGTTCAGGTTGACAAAGCTCTGCCAAATGGCGGCGTCATCTCTGATATCCGAATCACGCCATACGAAGTAACAATTAACTATTCTTATGACGAAAGCTTTTCGGCTCAGCTTCCCGGATGGCTGGAAGAAAACGCGGTTTCCAAAATTGAAATTCCTTTGGACCGGCAGTGACCGGATCTTGTTACCCGCAAAAATAAAAGGAAGCGGCAGACCGCTTCCTTTTATGATTCCTGTCGAATTTCTCCACAAGACAAATGCCCTCTCCTTAAATCATTCCCAAAACCTTCTGCATAAGAAGTATCACAAGCGGCATGGAAATAATGCTGAACAGTGTAGAATGTGCCACTGACTGAGAAGCAAGTTCCGGCTCCATGTTATTCTGATTTGCAATTACACAGGCCATCGTTGATCCCGGGCAGGCAATTCCTATCAGGAGCGCCATACGCATATCCAGCGGGAAATCAATTCCGGTCAGCGAAAGAATTACCTGCACAATCAGAGGAAACAGTATCAGCTTCCAGGCAGACAATCCCCATACAATCGGACGTTTCAGCGCGTCCATAATCGGGGTCTTCGCAATGTTGATTCCTATAATCATAAGACACATCGGCGATACGATTGCCGTAATCTGACTCAGGAACTCATAAACATATGTATTCAGCTGGATGTTTAAGAGCAGAAGGACCAGCATAATCACAGTCGCGCCATTCATCGGAGTAACAAGTGACTTGAAATTGAATTTTCCTTCTGTATTGAACATCTGCATACCGATTGTAAAAAATACAATGTTAAATGCTGTCATCATAATTCCTATATACGGTACAGCCTGCTCGCCAAGAAGAAGACGTACCATGGGAAGTCCTACGAACGCGCAGTTTGGTATTACAGACATACAGGTATAAACCGCCCGCTTTGCACGGCTCTTTTTCGTCAGACAGCAATATAAATAAACACCCCCGAACCCGAACAGATAATACCCGGCCATAATCAGACCGCAGTAAACAAGCCATGTAGATCCGTCTCCAATCGGCTCCGTTCCAACTGATGTGATCAGAAAGATCGGAATTGCAACCTGATTGAGATAATTTGTCATCTGCTTGGACGTATGGTCGTCAATCATTTTTGCTTTATAAGCTCCAAATCCACAGCCGATAACTGAAAATAAAAGAAGTAATCGAAAAGCCAGTGTGCCGATTGCACCGCTCATATTAATTCAGCCCCCTTCGCTTTATGCTTTCACTATTGTCATATCAATAAGCTCACGGATGCTTTCAAGCTTATCCACATTCATAATCATATGTATCAGCTTGTCCGTATGCTCTTTTGAGAAACGAAGCTCTACCATTTCACGGAATTTTGCTTCTATTTCCTCATAAGTTAATTCTGTAACTCCCATTCCATAGGCTTCTTCACATATTCCGGAATAGTGACTGCCATCCTTCGTCCAGATATCCACAATACCGCCGGAACCTGACTCATCAATCAGCTCTGTAGGAGACGCCTCGATCCGGTCAATCAGATCCAGGACTACCGGATCATCCCAGTTTTTCGGATCCATGGCATTAATCGTATACTTTCTGTCTTTGATGGCAACTGCCGTTGCATAATATGCAGAATGATCACAGGTCTCTACATTTCTCGGATACTTTTTGCACTGAGCAGAAGTATGTCCATATGCTCTGCGTCCGCTCTGAATCAGAACACGCTCCACGTCCTCCGGTTTAATATCATTTTCCGTAACCAGTTTGATGGCCGTCTGAACCATGCCCATTGTTGTAGAATCGGCGCAGATATTTTTAAAACGGGATCCGAAAATCCGCCAGCCGCTCCAGTCAACAGCCTTTTCCAGATTGATT
>JAHZHF010000052.1:6655-10284 GCA_019420405.1 Clostridiales bacterium | reverse complement strand
AGAAGTGTTGTGCTGTAACCGTGATCACCTTCTACGACGCGCATCGGGCCTGTAAATCCGCGTTTTGCCATAACACACGCTTCGATAGCATCCCTTCCTACAAATCCCATTCGCAGGTTTTTGGCATGGAAGTTTTCCTCATCATTCGTATCAAGAATTCCCAGCGGGATACTGTGAGACGCACATATGCCGATGGCATTTGCAATCTGCCATGCATCCATCCCCATCAGCCTTCCAAGGCATGGCGGGATCGATATACCGCCGCGGATGTCAAACGGAAATCCCTTCGGCGCATACCCGAAAATACCGCCCACCGCATCAGTAAAGCGTCCTCCCAGCTCATAAGAAAGTACCATTGACGCAAGGAATTCCTTCCCGCTTACATTTTCTTTCTCAGCGATAGCAAGGACAGCCGGAATGGTATCCGAATTATGTCCGCCGCCTCCACCAAGATCATTGTAGCCAAGCGCATGAACCAGAAAAATATTGGCCAGAGCTGCATTTCCGGCAGATGTTTTATATCCGGTTCCAAGCACCGTTGCTTCCTCATTTCCGCCCCAGGACTCAATGGATTCCATAAGATATTTAAATCCTTCGCAGTCCAGTGCGCCGATCATAACGCCGATACTGTCAAGTAAAATTGTCTTCGCATATTGAATCACTGATTCCGGAAGCATATCATAAGAAAATTTTTCCGCAAATAATCCGTATTGATAAGCTACCGTATTTTTATAAGATTCGTCCAGCTTAGCCAGGCTTATCTCTCTTTTAACTTTACTCATGCATTATTCCTCCTGTTCGTCAGAACTTTTTTCACAGAACTTTCTCAGGCCGGTTTTTGTAAATGCCAGATAAATACCGATGCCCAGAACAATCCATATACTTCCGATTATCATTGCCTGCGCGGTAAAACGCGTCATCATAAAAACAAGAATAGCAAATGCCAGTATCAGAATCACGGGATAGCCCGGCATACGAAACGGAGGATGAATATCCGGAAATTTCCTTCTCAGTATAACCGAACAAATCAGTGTGATCAGCCATGAAACCGATGTGACAAATACGATCATCTGCACCAGAAGATTGATTGTTCCGGTAGCCGCAACGACGATCTGGCATACCATCATAAAAAGGATGGCATAGGTAGGGATGCCGTTTTTATTTACGTGAGACAATCCTTTGGGAAGAAACCCGTCCCGGCTCATTTTATACGGAATCCTGGATGATGTCATTACGTGGGAATTGCTGGAGCTGACACAGGCAAAAATTCCTCCCACAGCAATAATCAGCGCTCCATAACGGCTGTGAAGCAGAAACGCATCGGCAGACGGCGTAGCTGAGCTTCCGAGCATTTCCGGCGTCGCCATTCCGTTCATTACCAGCACAAAAAGGCCGAATATCACACCGCAGCTGATCAGAGAAAGCAGCATGCTCAGCGGAATATCCCTGGAGGGATTCCGAAAAGCAGTTCCCATGGAAGGAATAACCGACCATGCGCCGTAGGACATCAAAGCCATGGCTGTTGCAGTAAACATGGCGCCCCAACCGTTGGGAACAAAATCAACAAAGTATGATGTATCAACATAAACCGCGCCCCAGACACAGTACAGAACCATAATGCCCGCAATTACCAGCGTGGTGACAAGCTGAAATATCTTTCCTCCGCTCATGTTTCTCATATTCAGCAGCGCATAGAAAACGATCAGTACAAAAGCGATAATCTTTACGGGAACCGGATTCGTTATCCCGAAGCATTCCAGTGTCCAGTTCAGATATTCCGCCGTATATACAGCTACGATTGCAGAACCAAGGCCCTGCCCTCCGAAAAGCGCCCAGCCGCTGCAAAATGACATGCATTCTCCCATTGAGCCTTTAATCACTTTTCTCGGATAAACGTAAGCGCCGCCTGTCTCCGGGAAAGCCGTCGCAATTTCGCTGTAGCAGACTGCCACGACCATCGCTATGAGAGATGCAAGAAAAAAACCAAGTGCTGCTGATGGTCCGGCAATGCCGGAAGCCGTTCCGCTGACCACAAAGATGGAGCATCCCATCATTGCGCCTGTACCGATGGACCAGCCATCAATAATTCCTAATGTATTACTTTTGCTTTTCCCCATAACATTTTCCTGTTCCTTTTTTTAATTACAGATCTTTCCAGGCCAGTCCGATCAGGTCATTAATATCATCAAAATGATTTTCTCTCAGATATTCTTCAATTCCGTCCACAACTTTCATCGTTGTTGTCGGGTCAATCAGATTTCCCGTTCCAATGGAAACTCCAGTTGCGCCAGCCAGTATGTATTCAATGGCGTCTTCCGCATTTAATATGCCGCCAAGAGCAATGATCGGGATATCTACTGCCTGAGACGCTTTCCAGACATGAAGCATATTTAAAGGTTTAAGAGACGGTCCGCAGATTCCGCCCTGAATATTTCCGAGAATCGGTTTCCTTGTTTTCACGCTGATTGCCATTCCCGGATATCCGTTGCACATTGTCAGAGCATCTGCTCCGTTTTCCTGCGCTGCTTTCGCCATAACAGTAATATCTGTCACCGCCGGAGTCAGCTTCGCGATCACTGTTTTGTCTGTTTCTTTCCGGACCGCTGCCACTACTTCCCCTGCCATTTCGGGATCTGTACCGAACCCGAGGCCTCCTTTTTTCAAGTTAGGGCAGGAAATGTTGATTTCGATGGCATCCACGTCGGCGCTTGTATTCAGCCGGGCTGCAACCTCTGCATATTCCTCCACAGAGCTTCCTCCGATGTTAACAACCAGATTCGAATCATATTCTCCGACTTTGGGAACAATGTCCTTTAATACAGCCTCAACGCCGGGATTCTCCAGGCCGACTGATCCCAGACATGCGGACCTTGTTTCCACCATTCTCGGCGGCAGATTTCCCGGTCTTGGTGTCAGTGTAGTTCCTTTAATTGTTATTGCTCCAAGCCGATTCAGGTCCACATACTCAGTCATTGTCAGACCTGAGCCAAATGTTCCGGAGCCGGTAGTCACCGGATTTTTCCACTCCATTTTTCCGATTTTCACGACTGTATTCACATTACTCATAATCCAACTCTCCTATCATAAATACCGGTCCTTCCGTACATGTACGTTTGTATCCCCCATCTTTCATCTTGGAAGGACACAGCAGACAAATTCCCAGTCCGCATCCCATATGGGACTCTGTTGATACCTGTCCCGGTATTTTATTATCGATTGCAATCTGTTCTACAAAGCGAAGCATGGGCTTGGGGCCGCAGGCATATACAAAATCACATTTGCCTGCCTGTATGGAGTTCTGCAGCGCAGTTGTTACAAATCCTTTTTCACCTGCAGATCCGTCATCCGTCGTTACTGTAACGACTGCTCCCAGTTCTTCATAAATAGAACGGTCAGTCAGATAATCACTGCTCTTGGCACCCATGATTAATTCTACATTTTTCCCATTTTCGCAAAGAGCCTTAACCAGAGGATACAGTGGGGCAATTCCGATTCCTCCTCCGATCACAACCATATTTTCTCCTGCCGCATCCACGTCCCAGCCGTTTCCGAGAGGCCCGAGAACATCGACAGGCGTACCCGGTTCCATCTCGCTCATCATAGCGGTTCCTTCTCCCACAACCATGTAG
>JAHZHF010000052.1:552-6645 GCA_019420405.1 Clostridiales bacterium | reverse complement strand
TGTAGAGCATTGTAATAGTTCCTTCTTCAGGATTAATCCGGTGAAGGCTGATCGGTCTGCGAAGCAGCGGATCCAGCTTTCCCGTAAGACGCAGATTTACAAACTGGCCCGGCTTTGCCTTTTTTGCAATTTCCGGGACAGAAAGTGTCATTTCCCAGATCGTTTTTGCCACGGATGAATTTGTTTTAATGATTCCTATTTCAAGCAATCCTATCTCCTCCTGTATGTAGTTTTTGTTCCGGAACAATACAAATGTTATTTTATAAGTTTGATATTTTTTTGACAAACAAACTCTTTTCTACCACTTTCTTTTTTATATTTTTTTTATAATGAGAGTCTTTTTTTGAAAAATTTTGCAAAAAAAATACCGCATCACATGCGGTATTTTTACTGTTTCCGACAATATCAATATTGTTTTTCTTCCTGGAGAAACGTCTCAGCCTGAAATCCCAGTGTCAGATATATACAGTCGTCGCGTACAGACAAATCCCATCCGAACTCATCTCTGATTTTAGAAATTCTGTAGCGAATAGTATTGTACTGTACAAACAACTGCTCTGCCGTGTTGCGAATTGAATAAAAACTTTGAATATATGCTTTTATTGTTAAATAATACTCCGTATGATGTTTCTCATCGTAATCTTTCACCACATCGACCGTACTATTTTTCAACTCATATAAATCCTTTCTGTTGCGCAGATGATACAAAATTTTATATATTCCCATGTCATCATAAAATACAATTCCCTTGTCCGAAGATGACAGGGCTGTCAGCAGTGCCGTTTTCGCACTGAGATAACTTTTCCGAATTTCTATCTGGCTTTCAAAACAGTGCCCTACCCCCAGAAAAATATCTTTTTGAAAAGCTTCGCACAAGTGATTCCGAAGCCGCTCGGAAAATTCCCGGAAATACGAGACGGCTGACGTATATTCCGCAGTACTTCGCAGCATAACCATCACAGTTCCGTTCCTGCGGGATATGAAGCCACCGCTTCCCAGCAGCATATAGCATATGTCAGTAATTTCTCTCAGATTAATCTTTCCGGCAGGTTTCAAAAGGAGAATACACAAATACTCATTTACGCGGATTCCCATCATTTTCATATAATCCAGAATGCTCTGGCCGTTTCTTTCCACACAGACCAGTTCCTGAAGACAATTGTCTTCATAAGGATTTCTCATATTATATCCCTGCGCATAAATAATGTCATAATTAAGCCCCTTAACGAGAGATGATATCAGCATGTCGCTCGGAAGTGTCAGCACTGCAAACCCACAGTCTGCAAAGCAGTCCAGCCTTTTTCTGTCCTCAGGGTCCTCTCTCTTCTCCTGTTCTTTGCTCAGTTTTACCGCAAATGCCGCAACTTTCTGATTCGAAAAAGACTTCCCGATCTGTCTGAGTTCCGAATCCGTATATCCCTGCAGTTCTCCCGCCGATGCCAGAACCACATTATTCTTTGAAATACTGTTGCTGCACGCATCATTAAAAAAAGTCAGCCCCTCGATCCTCCTGGACAGATTTTCTCCCCCACTGACTGTCTTAGCTCCGGCCATATAGGACTGCTGGATCAGATTTAATACAGTAATCGCCAATTATTGTCTCCTCCTATTTTGTAACAGTTCAGACCGTCCCCCTCTTTATCTTCTGCTCCCAGAGCACCACTTTTCCCTCTTCCCTGCTCTTCTTCAGATCGATCACACGCTGGTTGGATGATCCCCGAAACACGAGCGTGATGTCTTTCAAACTTTCCACAAACCGTCCGTCCACAAGGATATCGATCATGGAGAGCATCTCGTCCGTATATTCGCAGCGGGCGCGGCTTTCTCCCAGAAGATCCTTATCGTAGAGATAGCCTGTATAGCACCATACATTTTTTTCCGGATACCGCTCTCTTACTTTCCTCAGAAGTGAAACGAGCACTTCCTGGTTCTGAGGCTCAAAAGGCTCTCCTCCGAGAAGCGTAAGACCGTTAATATATCCGGGTTCCAGAGCTTTGAGGAGTTCTTTCTCCGTATCTTCTGTATATTCTTTTCCGTAACAGAAATCCCAGGTTTCCTGATTAAAGCATCCCGGGCAGTGATGAGTACACCCGGATACAAAAAGGGATACTCTGACCCCCTCACCGTTCGCTATATCACATTTTTTGATCTCTCCGTAATGCATTCTTATATCCCCTCTCCTCCGAACTTTTGTCTGCTTATACGGGCCGGTCTGTGTAAGACCGGCCCGTTGTTTTCTGGTATCTTTATTCTACAGGTGGAGCACTCTCTCCTTGATCTCCTGGGTTCTTCCCTGATTCCAGAACTGTGTTCCGATATAACCGCATGTTCTTCTCGCCACGTTCAGCGTATCCTGATTGCGGTTGCCGCAGTGCGGGCACTCCCACTCGAGCTTTCCGTCCTCTGTTGTCACGATCTTGATCTCGCCGTCGTAACCGCACTCCTGGCAGTAGTCGCTCTTTGTGTTCAGCTCCGCATACATGATGTTGTCGTAGATGAAGCGGATCACCTGGAGCACCGCCGGAATATTATCCTGCATATCCGGTACTTCCACGTAGCTGATCGCTCCTCCGGTTGAAAGCGCCTGGAACTGAGACTCAAATTTCAGCTTCTCGAAAGCGTCGATCTCCTCGGATACGTGCACATGATAGCTGTTCGTGATATAGCTCTTATCCGTCACGCCCGGCACGATGCCGAACCGTTTCTGGAGGCATTTTGCAAACTTATATGTTGTGCTCTCAATCGGAGAGCCGTAGATGCTGAATCCGATGTTTGTCTCCTCTTTCCACTTGTCACACGCCTCGTTCATGTGCTTCATCACATCCAGGGCAAACGGCGTTGCTTCCGGATCTGTGTGGGATTTTCCTGTCATATATTTCACACACTCATACAGTCCCGCATATCCGAGAGAAATTGTGGAATACCCTCCGTAGAGCAGTTTGTCGATCGTCTCGCCCTTCTTAAGCCGTGCCAGAGCACCATACTGCCAGAGAATCGGAGCCGCATCGGACAGCGTCCCTTTCAGACGGTTATGTCTGCACATCAGCGCACGGTAGCACAGATCCAGCCTCTCGTCGAAAATCTTCCAGAATTTATCCATATCCCCGCCTGAGGACAGCGCCACATCCACCAGGTTGATCGTAACAACTCCCTGATTGAAACGGCCATAGAACTTATAGTTGCCGTTCTCATCCTTCCACGGGCTTAACGCGCTCCTGCACCCCATTACCGGGAAGCAGTTGCCTTCTTTTAATTCCTTCATCTTCTTCTCGGAGATGTAGTCCGGCACAAGCCTCTTTGACGTACACTTTGCCGCGAGCTCTGTCAGATAGTAGTAGGGGGTTCCCTCCTCGATATTATCCTCCTCCAGCACGTAGATCAGCTTCGGGAACGCCGGAGTCACCCAGACACCAGCCTCGTTCTTCACACCCTGGTAGCGCTGCTTTAACGTCTCTTCGATGATCATAGCCAGGTCTTTCTTCTCCGACTCATTCTTCGCCTCGTTCAGGTACATGAACACCGTCAGGAACGGAGCCTGTCCGTTTGTCGTCATCAGTGTGATCACCTGATATTCAATTGTCTGAACGCCCTTTGTGATCTCTTTTTTCAGACGGCCCTCAACGATCTCATTGAGCATGTCTGACGGGCAGTCAAATCCGATCAGCTCCATCTCTTTTATTACTTCCGCGCGGATCTTATCTCTTGACACCTGTACAAACGGCGCAAGATGCGTCAGAGAAATGCTCTGTCCGCCGTACTGGTTGCTGGCTACCTGGGCGATAATCTGAGTCGCAATGTTACATGCCGTTGAAAAGCTGTGCGGCTTCTCGATCATAGTCCCGCTGATTACCGTGCCGTTCTGCAGCATATCCTCCAGGTTCACCAGGTCGCAGTTGTGCATATGCTGCGCATAGTAGTCCGAATCGTGAAAATGAATGATTCCGGCCTTATCTGCCTCGACGATATCCTCCGGAAGCAGCATCCTCTGAGTCAGGTCGCGGCTCACCTCGCCGGCCATATAGTCTCTCTGCACGCTGTTCACCGCCGGGTTCTTATTGGAATTTTCCTGCTTTACATCCTCGTTGTTGCATTCAATCAGGGAGAGAATGCGGTTGTCAGTCGTATTTGCCTTTCTCACAAGAGAGCGTTTGAAGCGGTATCTCACATATCTTCTCGCCAGATCAAAAGCGCCTGTAGCCATGATCTGATTCTCTACCATATCTTGTATCTCTTCCACAGATACCGCACGGTTTAATTTATTGCATTTAAACTCCACATACTCTGCTATATCTTCAATCTGTGCATCTGTCAGGCTTCTTCCTTCGGAAGACGTGTCTGCCTTTGTCACAGCAATTACGATCTTCTTAATGTCAAATACTTCTTCTGCGCCATTTCTCTTAATGATCTTCATCTGTTCCTCTCCTTCTTACTCTATTTGGAACGGCTCTGCCCCGCAGCGCCATATATCCGTCTGAAACTCATTCTAATACAAAATATAGTATAATGCAATCCCTAAAACACATGATTTTGTATTTTCAGAACACCCACAACTTTTCCGCAAGATTATCAAGAAAATGAAAACATTTTATTTCTTTGTTATACAAAACCTGATGCCTTATATTATTTTCAGTCTTTTTTGTTTTATTTCATAGAGAACGCAGCTTTCTGTGAAATAAAGAAGGAAGCCCGGACTGTTTTCATCCGCAGCTTCCCCTGTTCTTCCATTTTTCTTTTTTCAGTATTCAGCCCTATGGCTGAACTGTTACATATTCTGTCTATTTTTCTGCTTTCAGCCTTGCAAAATAGTCTTTCGTCTCCCGTTTCACCACACCGTTCAGTGCAAGAAGCGCTACCAGGTTCGGGAACGCCATCAGTGCGTTAAAGATATCTGCGATATTCCACACAGCCGCAACCGTCATGTAAGGTCCGATAAACACTGCGATGATATACAGCCAGCGGTAGCCCTTTACCACGCCTTTCCTGCGGTTAAAGAGATACTCCACGCATCTTTCCCCATAATAGTCCCAGCCGAGAATCGTCGTAAAAGCAAAAAATACGAGACAGATCATCAGACAGAACGACGCAGCTGCCGGCGGGAACGGAAGCCCCTTCTGGAACGCGTCCATGGTGATTGCCACGCCTTCCAGATCCGGGTTCATCCATGATCCGGCAATTACGACAGAAATGCCTGTCATTGTACAGATCACGATTGTGTCGATAAATGTACCTGTCATGGATACAAGTCCCTGACGCGCCGGCTCTTTCGTCACTGCTGCCGCCGCCGCGATCGGAGCGCTTCCAAGGCCCGATTCGTTGGAGAAAATTCCCCGGGCAATCCCCTGCTGCATCGCAACTACCATGCTTCCCATGGCGCCACCTGCCAGAGCGCTTCCCGTAAACGCAGATTTCACAATAGATACAATCGCGCCCGGAACAGCCTCTATATTTGTAACAATAATAATGACCCCAAGCACTACATACAGAACCGCCATGAACGGAACAACAAATTCCGACACCTTTGCGATTCTTTTGATTCCGCCAAGAACGACCAGTCCCACACAAACCGTCAGCACGATACAGGTGATAACCGTCGCCCAGGAATATTCCCTGCCAAAGAGAGCAACCGTATTAACTGCCTCCGGGTCTAAAAAGTTTGTCACCGCAGAAGCGATACTGTTCACCTGAGTGAATGTACCGATACCGAACAGGCCGACACATGCCCCGAAAAATGCGAAAATCTTGGCCAGCCATTTCCAGTTCTTTCCCATACCGTTCTCAATGTAGTAGAACGGGCCGCCGAGTACATGGCCATCCCCATCCACGGTTCTGTACTTGATTGCCAGAAGACCTTCCGCGTACTTCGTCGCCATTCCGAAGAAGGCTGCAACTACCATCCAGAACAGCGCTCCCGGCCCGCCTGCTGCAAGCGCAGTCGCAACCCCGGCGATGTTTCCCGTACCGATCGTAGCGGACAGAGCAGTACATAAAGCTCCGAAACTGCTGACCTCCCCGTGGCCTTCCTCTTCATTTTTCACCATGAATTTGAGTGCTTTGCCGAGATGTCTTACCTGCAGAAGACCCAGCCTGACAGTG
>JAHZHF010000052.1:0-542 GCA_019420405.1 Clostridiales bacterium | reverse complement strand
GGATCAGAATAATGAGCGGAAGCCCCCACACAGCCCCCTGAATCACCGTAATGATTTGATTGATTTGATCTAACATTCCTTTTACCTCCATCCTTTTGCCTGAGAGACTCACGGTAAGCAAAACTCCTGCCGTACAGGAACTTTAATACCGCTTACACCTTCGGCGCTCTTCCTTCGCGGAACGACCAAACAGATTCCGCGGGAGAGACTCTCCTGAGTTTATTTTCCGGTGTTTGCAGACACCACATTTTCGTGCTTTAGCACGACATAGTACAGGATATCACGTATGGGAGGCAAATGCAAGAAAATCTTAGCTATAAAGTTCACTAACTTACGGATGAAAAACGTCCGAAAACAGGGACGATTCTCAAGACGTATTCTGCGGGGATGGAGGACGGCTCCGGGCTTCGCTCCAGGGAATAAGGGAAACTACAAAGTACCGGATACGGATTAAAGGCAAGGACAGCCGGGGCTTAACTCGCTGACACTCAGACAAGCGCCCCGCCTGCCCTGACATCCGTATCCGGTACTTTAAGTTTCAC
>JAHZHF010000051.1:13699-13981 GCA_019420405.1 Clostridiales bacterium | reverse complement strand
CTTTAATCCGTATCCGGTACTTTGTAGTTTCCCTTATTCCCTGGAGCGAAGCCCTAAGTCATCCTCCAGCCCCGCAGAATACGTCTTGAGAATTGCATTCCCCACGTTTGTCTTAAACTCCGTCCACACGTCCTCATGTTCTACGAAATATTTAGGGCAGATCTTTCCCGTCACATCATAATGGCGGATCACGTCTTCCTCACTCAGCCCAAACTTCACACACAGCCAGGCTGTAAGCTGCACAAGAGAGCTGTATGTCTCTTCCGTGAATTTTCCCGATTC
>JAHZHF010000051.1:0-13689 GCA_019420405.1 Clostridiales bacterium | reverse complement strand
TTCGGACGTTTTTCATACGGGAGTTAGTGAACTAAATAGCTGACAACTTTAGTTGACATCCTCCGGTTTTTATGATATCAATTAATTAGTTCATTATAGTGAAAAGTTAAGGAGTGTTACGGATGTCTGAACTGAATTTGATTAGGATTGGAAATCTCATTAAAACCCGGCGCTGCAGCCTGGGACTGTCTATCCGGGAATTATCTGCGAAATCAGGGGTTGCTGCCGGAACAATCAGCCAGATTGAAACAGGAAAGACTTCTCCGAATCTTGTCAGTGTATATTCCCTGTGCGATACTTTAAATTTTCCCATATCCGCTCTGTTTGTGGAGGATAACAGCGATAAAATCAAGCTTGTCCGCCACAATGAACGTGTTTCTTTTGTGCGCAATACAAGCTGTAAGAAACAGATCATCGAATCATTGATCACCAAAGGTGACACAGAAATGTGGGGCGGTGTCGTTGATATGCCGCCACATACAGATTCGGGGGACTATTACTATCATGAAGGGGAGGAATTTGTTTTTATTCTGGAAGGGACGATTACTTTTATGCTCGAAGATTACTCTTCCTACGATTTGGAGGAAGGAGATACTCTCTATTATCCGAACGAAATCGGCCACCGTTGGGAGAACCGAAGTGATGCTCCGGCAAAATTTATCATCGTATCTACATCCGTGTTTACAGAAAATATTGACAGTAACACGGACAACGCATAATACAAAAGCAAAAAAGCAAAAAGGCGCTGCAAAAACAGAGCTTGATTCTCTGTTTTTGCAGCGTCTTGCTGTTTTCGTAGTACACTCTTTTAAATTCCCTGGTTTCCGGCGTTCTTCCTGGGAACTTCAAAAATCACTCTCCTCCCAGTTTGGAAGCCACAAACCAGCCGGCCACGAAGGTTACGATCCCAACCGCCAGATTCAGAACTGAGAATCCGCTCCAGTCTACTTTAAGAAGGATCGCAATCGGAGACGCCAGAATAAGGCCAATGATCGCGTAGTATGCGTGAATCTCCGCTTTGGAAAAAATAAATTCGATCAGCTTTGCAATTAAGAAGATTCCGAGGACAACCCCGATTCCAAACGGCACAAGGATCGAGCACTGCACGAGCAGTGCCTGGATATCAAATGCGATCAGCGCGTCGATAAAACTGTTGATTGATTTCAGAATCGTATCGTAGTATCCCAGAAGCATAAGCATCATTGATCCGCTGACTCCGGGGATTACCATCGTTGCTGCAGCAATAATTCCGACTACAAGCAGCTTGATCATATTCACGATGCTAAAGCTTACGTCAGCCGTGTTTCCGTCAGTCTCTCCCATCACCGCCATAAGGATGACAATTGCGAAGAATACCAGGAAGGCTATGATCTTTCCAACGGAAACCGGATGTCCTTTCACCTTCTTAAAAATAAACGGAAGACTTCCCGCGATCAGGCCGCAGAATGCAAAGTTCGTCGGGATCGGATGATACTCCAGAAGATACTCAAACAGTCTGGAAAGTGCTATAATCGCGATTCCTGCACCTGCAAAAATCGGGATCAGAAGCTTCATGCTTTCCTTAAACTCTGATTTCAGATGCGTAATTGAATGAATCAGCTTATCGTAAAGCCCCATGGCGACCATCATTGTGCCGCCGCTTACACCCGGTATGATATTCGCGATACCCACTACCATACCCTGCAACATTTTCTTTATCATTTTGCTATTCCTCTGTATTTTTTATTTTAATAATTTCTTTTTCAGGGAAATGAAAAGACGCTCCATCTCCTCGTCCGTTCCCACGGTGATCCGCAGATAATCCCGGATTCTCTCGTCATTCCAGTGCCTTACATAGATTTCCTCGTCCTTAAGCTCCTTAAAAAGCTGTTCTCCGTCGTATTGCGGGTGCTTCACAAACAGGAAGTTTGCACGTGAATCTGTGAGCTCAAACCCGAGCTTTTCAAGTTCTTCCTTCGCCTGCTCTCTTGTCCGGATGATCCGGTTCACCGTCTGTTCAAAATACGCTTTATCCTCCACAGCCGCAGCTCCGCAGACAATCGCCGCCCGGCTCATAGTATAGGAATTAAATGAATATTTCACATCGTTTAAGCAGCGGATCAGGTCCGGATTGGATATGGCGTATCCGATTCTCATCCCTGCCATACTCCTCGCCTTGGAGAACGTCTGGGTCACAATCAGATTGTCATATTTTCCAATCAGCTCTATGGCGGACTTTCCCGCGAAGTCCACATACGCTTCGTCCACGATCACAATAGAATCCCTGTTATGCGCAAGGATATCCTCCACAAAATCCAGATCCTCATAGATCGCTGTGGGGGCATTGGGGTTAGGGAAGATGATCCCTCCGTTTTCCCGGTAATAGTCTTCCTTTAGAATCCGGAAGTTTTCATCCAGTTCCGGACACTCATACGGAATCCGGTACAGCCCGGCCCATACTTTGTAAAACGAATATGTAATATCCGGAAAGAGCACCGGCTTTTCGGAATTAAAAAAGGTGAGAAAACACAGGGAGATCACATCGTCAGAGCCCACTCCCACAAAGACCTGATCCTCTCCCACCCCATAGTTCTCAGCCAGAGCGCGTACAAGCACACTGGATGCCGGGTCCGGATACAGGCGGAAATCCGCCGGATCCAGCGCGTCTAACGCCTGTGACACCCCCGGCGCCGGAGGATAGGGATTCTCATTCGTATTAAGCTTGATCACCTTCTCCCGGGGCTGCTCCCCGGGCGTATAAGGTTCCACACTTCGGATATTTTTCATAAGTTCTGCTCTGACTGCCATAGTGTTCTCTCCTTTTATTGCCCTGTTTTCTATAACTGATATTCCGCTGCCAGCTCTTTGAACTTCGGCAGAGAGTTTACAATCGTCTCATGAGATACGCAGTATGCAATCCGCACATACCCCGGACACCCGAAAGAAGTTCCCGGTACAATCAGGATATTGTATTTCTTTGCGGCTGCGCAGAATTCTTTTTCATCTGCCACCGGAGACTTCACGAACAGGTAGAATGCGCCCTCAGGCTTAATGCAGTCAAATCCCAGCTCTTTCAGTCCGTTGTAAAGAGTCTCTCTGTTTCTGTTATAGAAAGAGATATCTGTCTCCTCATTTAAGCACGCCTTTACTATTTTCTGCTGAAGAGTCGGAGCGTTTACAAATCCGAGGATGCGTGTCGCCACATTCGCCGCGGCGATCAGATTCTCACTGTCAGCGGCCTCGTCGGGAATTACAAGATAGCCGATCCGCTCTCCCGGAAGAGAGAGCGACTTGCTGTAGGAATAGCCCACTACAGTATTTGCATAGTACTTTGTCAGATAAGGCACCTCAACTCCGTCATATGCCAGCTCCCTGTAGGGCTCGTCTGAGATCAGATAGATATCTGTCCCATATTCTTTCTGCTTCTTCTCCATCACGGCCGCCATCTTCTGAATCGTATCCTCCGAATAGACCACGCCTGTCGGGTTGTTCGGAGTATTCACGATCACAGCTCTTGTCTTCGGCGTAATCTTCTGCTCAAACTCATCAAGCTTCGGCTGGAAAGTCTCCGTATCCGGCGAAATCTCAACCAGCACTCCGTCATAGTTATTCGTATAGCTTCGGTACTCTCCGAAATAGGGAGCGAACACGATCACTTCATCCCCCGGATTTAAGAGGGCTTTCAGGATCACATTAAGTCCGCCTGCCGCCCCCACTGTCATCGTGATATTGCGAGCGGCAAATCCGGTACCAAAGCGCTTATTCAACGATTCTGCCACCGCCTGACGCACATCTTCGTACCCGGCGTTGCTGTTCGTATAGCCGTGAAGCACAACCGGATCTTCCTCATTCAAAAGATCGATAATTGCCTGTTTCACAGACTCCGGCGCCGGAACATTGGGATTCCCCAGGCTGAAATCAAACACGTTCTCCGCGCCGTAGATCTTCGCGAGACGGTTTCCTTCCTCAAACATCGCACGGATCGCCGAACTGTTTGCCACCATGTTTTCCATCTTCTTTGATATCATCACTGCCACTCCTTTTCTTTCACTACGCCTTTTTCCTCCAGGAATGCCGGGCGATAGGACAGCTTCGCTTTTCTGAGTCCCTCCGCTCCGGTATCCTCCTCCCGGTTCACGTATTTATAATCCATGCACTCATGCTGCACGAACTGCTGATTAATCATGGGATATGCTCCCTCCACATCAGGAAACGCTTTCTCGATATGCACAACAAATGTATCGTCGCACAAAGGCTCCCCGACAGTAAATGCAACGATCCGGCCGTCCGCTCTGAGTACGCCGCCCTTTAATCCCAGCTCCTTATAAAGCCGGAGAGAATTGAGCGTCACGCACATCTCCGCGTTCTTCTCACTGTCGTCGTCACAGCCGTTCTGATTCCTCCACTTTAATGCCATCTGGAAGCACTCCTCTACGTTGTCGTCGCTGAGCGTTTCATAGCTCCAGTCCGGATACAGCGTCTTAAACTTGTTGATATGATTGCGCTTTCCGTGGAGCTTCTTGCCCGCCAGCGTAGCCAGTTTCTCCGTCTCATACACATAGTCCGCATAATCTCTGTTGTACTCAACCTCAAAACGGCCCGGATACCATCTGTCCATCTGGGCGAACATCTCGGGAGTTACGTTGTAGAGACGGAACGGATGTCCCTTCTCCCTGCTGTACTCCATCAGATATTCCAGAGCCCGCTTCACATTCTCCGGCTCTCCCGCCGGATATGCAAAGGAAAGCTCATCTCCATTATCTCCCTCATTTCGGAAAATAAGAGCGTCCTCGATGATTGCGTATTTCACTTTATAATGTCTGGACCAGAGGTACACGTTTACAAAAGTACGCTCACAGCTTCTGCTGGGAGCTTTCTGAAAATACGGTGTAATAACCTCCCTGTCCTCCAGCTCCGGACGTTTAAATATCGGTTCTGTCATATTTTTATCAATCCTCCGTCTCTGTCTGCCGTCAGCTTACTCCGACTGGCAACTTTAAAAGCAGTTTTCAAATATTTCCTCATTTTTCTTTAACAATCTTTTTCTCTGGGCCTTAAACAAAAAAGCTTCTCGAACTAGTTTGGTAATTTTTTCCATCGCACAGTGATCGACGACCGGAATTTCAATTTCTGCCAGACGTTCTTCCCTCAAATGCGGGATTGTAGAAGCGACGACCGTTCTACGGACAGCCCCGTATCTGCCGATTTCCGGGATGGAAAGCGCTGTAAACAGATATTCCGGCGTAATCCCTGCCTGTTTTGCAGAATCCTTCACTCTCAAAATCTCAATTCCCGAAGACAAGACCACATGATCCGCATCTGTAATCATGCCGACCGCTCCTATCTTCCCGTCCTTAGTAAAAATAACGTCATTTTCTCTTACTTTTTGTTTCACGTCCACCAATGCTTCTTCGGGGATGTAATAGTCAGGATAGAGATCAACTTCCCAGTTTACGATATCGGATGTCCTTATAAACGGCTTATCCGCAATATCGCGCTGAATAAATTCGTGGTAATTTTCGCTTCCCACTTCATCTCCATTGCTGATTTCCGCAATTTCCTTCAATGGAACCGCCTGATTATATTTTTTCAGATTTTCTGCGGTTTTAACATACAATCTGTCATAATAATTCGTTGACCATAAATTACTTTCCACCAGCTCTGAATACTTGACCCCAAAGCTGAAGTCACGAGTTATCTCTTTAATCCCAAAATTCAGACTCTGATATAATAAATTCTGGGCCTGCCTGATATGTTGCTGCGCCTCGATCTCATATTCTACTGCGTTTCTTTCATTCTCCGTAATGATATCCATCAGCTCCCGGCGAACAACCGGCACCTCAAACTCCCGTAGATTTTTAAGAGATAAAAGTTGCTGAATATTTCCTGTCATCATACTGAACATCTGCCATTTTCCCGCTTTTGACCTGAAATATGCGGTCAGATACTCGGGCGTAACAGGTGAATTGTTCTTCAGCCTGATGTTCGATATATGTCTTGGAATTCCCGCTTCTCCGACGTAGGCGCTCCGGTATACCGCTGATTTTCCCACCGTACCGTAAATAGCGATCAGAACATCATTCTCTCTGATATGGCATCTGGGAAATGCCCTGTAATCCGTGGAAGATATATACGGATCATCCGAAATTTCATCAAAATCTATAATTCCTTCTTTTATATTGCGTCCATACAGATACCTTATCCCGCCCTTTTTATTCCTGGGGATATGCGAATGTTCGCCGTCGGAGATTTCACTGTATTCCCCCAATATGATATATTCTACTCCATCCCGTATATTCTGTTGCCTTACGATCTTCGTATAATAATAAAAGGACGGGACAAGTCTGTCTCCAAACTTTAAGTCTTCTGTCGATGCTGAAAATATTTTCATTTTTAAACTTCACTCTTCTCAAGCCCCTGCGCCTGCGCCCATCTATGATATTCTGCGGCAACTTCCTTTATATCGTCGCTGAAAATCTCATTTCCCCGTCTGTCATGGCCGCAGGTCTCGGCTATCGCCATGAAGATTTCATATTCCTTCGGTATCTTATTCCCGGGAAGTTTCTGGAAGATCAATACACTCGTTTTTGTAGATGTATTCGGCTGGAAAGTTTCGATCGGAATATCAATAATAGCCAGTATCCTTCCCCGCTGTCTCAGCCAGTTCCGGATATATCCGAAAGTATCGTTCCCAAATACGCCGTCCGGCAGAACAATCCCCATTCTCCCGTAATCCGCCAGTAATTGAACATCCCGTTCAATGAAAAGAACCTGTGGCGACTCCTTATCTTTGAGCTTGCCTTTTTCCCATGTATTTGTTTTCCTGACATATTTCCATTTATATGCCAGGTCGTACTGCTTCAGCTTGTCTTCTCCTCTGACCGGAATTTTAGATCCAAAAGGAGGGTTTGTCATCAGTATATTGAATTTACCCGCTCCGATTTTAAACCGGGTCTTAGGCTGCCAGTTTTCCATATTGTCCAGGCTGTCTTCGCAGAAAATTCCGCTTTTCCCGATGCCCAGGATAGCCATATATGCTTTCGCAACCTTAGAGAGAAAATAATCTTTGTCGATTCCGCAGATTTTGTTCAGGGCAACCTCCATTTTTTCTTCCTGGAGATTTGCACTATTCCAGTGATATTTTTCGCCGTCTGCATCAAGACGCCTCCACACATGGCGCAGCGCTTCTACCAGAAATCCGCCACTTCCACAGGACGGATCTATCATATAGTCCTTATCCGAAGGATCAAGGATATCCACAATCATTTTCACAACATTTCTCGGCGTAAAGAACTGTCCCTGTCCGCCTTTTAATGCATGTCCGATAAAGGTCTCGAAAGCATCCGCTATCGTGTCCCGCTCTGCATCAATCAGACAATAATTCTGCAGCTCGCCGACAACGTATACGATTGATTTCTCATCCAGGGTGATGCTGTCACTCTCATCCATCACCTCATTATACTTGCGCTTCACCTTCTGGAACAGCTCCAGAATCCTCTCTTTTACCTCTGCCGGATCCTCGTCAACTCCCGCCCGAAAAGTTACAATTTCAGAAGGCTCCGTGAATCTTTCATCATATATTTTACAGAATATAATATTGATTAGCTGCTGTGCCAGAACCTCGTCTCTTGTCGCCCCCACTGTGTTGGCAGCCAGATGGTTACGAATCGCTTTAAACGTCGCCTTCAGATTATGCGTAGGTTTCAGATCCTGACGTGCAAACATACCGATGTCCTCGGTTCTCTGCCCGTATTTGGGGATATTGGGGATTTCGCTGAACCGCACCTCCCCGTCTGCTTCGTACTTTCTGATAAAAAAACGCTCTTCACCGTTAAACCACACGCCCAGTCTGGCTTTGGAGAGCCTCATATAATCTTCAAGCTGGCTTCTCCCGTCACTCCGGTTTTTCTTCTTGCACTCGACGATGATCTTCAGATCATCCTCAGTTTTCGTATCTTTTGAAAAAACCGCAATATCAACAGGATATTCTTTTCTCTTATCCGACGGTCTCACCTTCACTCTGTGCTGAGGGTGAGTTGTAATTAACGCCTTGGGATACCCGTAATCCTCAACGAGAATTCTGGCAAATACTTGAACAGCCTGTACTTCTTCAGGAGTTGCTTTCACTTCTGTTCCCGAAATGTAGTCAACTATATATCCTTCTCTCATCATCCTGCCTCATTTCTTTCAAGCCGATTTTCATTTGTTCTACGCTGCAGGCTAGTCATCCTCCATTTTCGCCAGCTTCGCAGTCTGGTCCGCCGCGATCAGGCTGTCGATAATCTCGTCCAGATCTCCGTTCAGGACAGAATCCAGCTTATGAAGCGTCAGCTTGATTCTGTGATCCGTCACACGCCCCTGCGGGAAGTTGTAGGTACGGATCTTCTCGGAACGGTCGCCTGTTCCGATCTGGCTTCTTCTTGCCTCTGCCTCGGACGCCTGCTGCTTTTCGAGCTCCAGGTCATAGAGCTTGGATCTGAGCAGCCGGAACGCCTTCTCCTTGTTCTGGAGCTGAGACTTCTCCGTCTGGCTGTAGATCACGATCCCGGTCGGATAATGGGTCAGACGCACGGCTGAATCCGTAGTGTTGACGCACTGTCCGCCGTTTCCGGACGCCCTCATTACGTCGATCCGGATATCCTTCTCGTCGATCACAACATCCACTTCCTCCGCTTCCGGCATGATCGCTACCGTCACGGTGGAGGTGTGGATTCTTCCGCCGCTCTCTGTCTCCGGCACTCTCTGGACGCGGTGAACGCCGCTCTCGTATTTCAGTCTGGAGTAAGCGCCCTGTCCGGTGATCATGAACACACATTCTTTGAATCCGCCGATCCCGTTTTCATTGAGGGAGATCATCTCCGTTCTCCATCTCCGGCTGTCTGCGTAATGAACGTACATACGATAGATCTCCGCCGCAAACAGAGCGGCCTCATCTCCGCCTGCCCCCGCGCGGATCTCTACGATTACGTTCTTATCATCGTTAGGGTCTTTCGGGAGAAGCAGAATCTTAAGCTCCTGCTCCAGCTCTTCCACCCGCTTTTTCGACTCGTTCAACTCTTCCTTGGCCAGCTCACGCATCTCCTCGTCGGACTCATCCTCCAGCATGGCAAGGCTGTCATCAATATTCTGCTTACATTTCTTATATTCATTGTACGCTTCCACCAGGGGAGCAAGATCGCTCTGCTCTTTCATCAGCTTCCGGAACCGCTGGGTATCGTCTGCCACTCCCGGCTCCTGGAGCTCTCCCATAATCTCCTGGTAACGGATTACAAGATCTTCTAATCTGTCAAACATCTTCTCTATCCTCTTTTACTTTCTGAAAATCAATTGTTTCTCTTTTGCGGTAAATGAATTCCGGCCTGTCAGCCCGCTTCCGGGCGTTCCATTTCACTATACACGCCGCAGACCACCCGGTCAAGCCCCGCCAGATCCTTTTTCACACGGATCTGTCCATATCCGGCCTGACGCATCAGCGCGGTTACATCCTCCGCCTGATCGTGCCCGATCTCAAAGACCAGCCAACCTCCCGGCGTCAGATAATCCCCGGCGCTTTCTATAATCCTTCTGTAAAAATGGAGTCCGTCCTCCATTCCGTCCAGCGCTGCCCTCGGATCGTGAAGGCGCACTTCGTCCTGAAGTTTCTCAATTTCCTCACTTCTGATATATGGAGGATTGGACAGAATCACAGAGAACTTCCCGGAGAGATTCTCAAACAGGTCGCCGCTCACAAATTCCGCTTCGATCCCGAGCGCCTCCGCATTCTTTCTCGCAACGGCAAGCGCCTTCTCCGAGATATCCGCTCCGACTCCTAAAGCGCCCTGACGCAATGCACCGTAATACAGTACGCTTAACAGAATACATCCGGAGCCTGTGCACAGGTCGAGAATCCTGATCCCGTCCTCATGTCCCGCTTCTCCCGGTTCTTTCGGTTCTTCCTGCCCGGAAACCACCTGCTCCTTCTGCATCTCTTTCAGTATCTTAAGCGCCTCTTCCACGAGGATTTCCGTATCCTGGCGGGGAATGAGAACATCCCCGTTCACCTGAAAGGAAAGCCCCATAAACTCCTGCTCCCCGGTGATGTGCTGCAGTGGGATACGCCGACAGCGCCGGGCAACCGCCTCCTCATATCTTCCGGTCCAATCCGCAGTCAACTCCCGGTCCGGCTCAGCGTAGAATGACGCGCGGCCGATCCCGGTCACATATTCCAGCAGATACCACGCATCCAGATCTGCCTCCGGCACTCCCGCCTGCGAAAGAAGGCTTCTTCCTCTGTCATAAGCTTCCCGGATATTCATAGGTTCTCCTTCTGCCAGCCGCGCCAGTCGAATACTTCCTCCACCGCGCGGATTCCCACTTCAATCATACTGTCGTCGCGTTCTTTTGTCGTCATATTCTGCACCCACAGCCCCGGCCTGCTCAACAGATTGATCACCGGGTTATCGCTGTTCCCCGCCAGACGGATGATTTCGTAGGATACACCGGCAATCACCGGAAGCAGCGCAATCCGGATCAGCACCCGCAGCACCTGAGATTCAGCCGTGATAAAGAAACAGAATATAATACTCACGATCATGACAAAGAACAGAAAGCTGGTGCCGCAGCGCTTATGCTGTTTTGAACTTCTGCGCACGTTTTCCACATTCAGTTCCAGTCCGTGCTCAATACAGTTGATACACTTATGTTCCGCCCCATGGTACATAAACGTCCGCCTGATATCCTTTGTCCTTGAAATCAGGAAAATATAAAGAAGGAAGACCGCCACGCGGATCACGCCTTCGAAAATCGTCATGACCGCCCGCGACTGCGTATATCTCCTGACAAAGCTGCTCAGGAAATAGGGAAGCACCATAAAGAGCGCCGCCGCGATAATCACGGCAAAAACAACCGTCAGGTTCATGAAAATCTTATCCATCTTCTCCTGTCTGGCCGCTTCCTCCTCGGTCATCACTTCTCCTTCTTCCTCCTCAAAAAAACTGGCGGAAAACATCAAAGTCTTCATTCCAAGCACCAGAGAATCCACGAAATTGAAAATCCCGCGGATAAACGGAATCTTGAGCGGAGCCTTCCACGGGATCACGCTGTGATAATCCTGTACGTCCACCGCAATCTCTCCGTCGGTCTTCCGCACTGCAACGGCGTACTTCCCGCCGTTTCTCATCATAATACCTTCCAGGACTGCCTGTCCGCCTATGTTCGATGATTTCATACTGCCTCCTGGTTCTCTTTTCAGTCTCTTACGAGCGATGCCTGACCCTAAAAAAGGTCAGGCATCGCTCCTGGTTTTCATACAAAAGAGGCTGAGATGCTTCCACCTCAGCCTGCCCTGTCTGTACTTATTTAATACCGTATTTCTTGTTGAACTTGTCAACACGGCCGCGTGCCTGTGCTGCCTTCTGCTGTCCTGTGTAGAACGGATGGCATTTGGAGCAGATTTCAACGTGGATATTCTCCTTTGTAGATCCTGTTACAAATGTGTTTCCACAGTTGCAGGTCACTGTTGCCTGATGATATTCCGGATGGATTCCTTCGCGCATGATTTTCACCTCTCTATTTAAAATACTTATTTTAATCTCTAAACAGCTTTCTCATTGTATCATAAGATAATATCATTTGCAACTGTTTTTTAGATAAACTTCTGTCTGATCACCTGATGTACCAGTTCGGCGTTGGACTTCGTCCGGGAGAACATATTCAGAAGGTTGTCCACTGCCTCCTCGGACTTCATTCCATTCATGCCCCTGCGGATAATATAGATCGCCTCCTGCTCTTCTTTGCTTAAAAGGAGGTCTTCACGGCGTGTCCCGGATTTCGGAATGTCAATAGCCGGGAATACTCTCTTCTCCTGGAGCTTGCGGTCCAGAATGAGCTCCATATTTCCGGTTCCCTTGAACTCCTCATACACTACGTCGTCCATCTTGCTTCCCGTATCTACCAGGGCTGTCGCAAGGATCGTCAGACTTCCGCCCTCTCTCATGTTCCGGGCAGCTCCGAAGAAACGCTTCGGGCTGTAGAGCGCTGCCGGGTCAAGACCACCGGAGAGCGTTCTTCCTGACGGCGGCACGATCAGGTTGTATGCGCGGGAAAGTCTTGTGATGCTGTCCAGAAGGATCATGACATCTTTGCCGTGCTCCACAAGCCGCTTCGCCCTGTTAATTACCATCTCGGACACACGCTTGTGGTGTTCCGGAAGCTCGTCAAATGTAGAGTGGATCACTTCCACATTCGGGCCCTCAATTGCCTCTTTGATATCTGTAACCTCCTCCGGTCTCTCGTCGATCAGGAGGATGAGCAGATGCATGTTCGGCTCTGATTTCTGAACAGAGAGCGCAACCTCTTTTAACAAAGTCGTCTTTCCTGCTTTCGGCGGGGATACGATCATTCCTCTCTGTCCCTTTCCGATCGGGGACACCAGATCCATAATTCTCATGGCCGTACTGCTTCCCGGCATCTCCAGACGGATTCTCTGATTCGGGAAGATCGGCGTCAGATCCTCAAAGTTCTTCCGCTTCATAGCCTCAGCCGGACGCAGCCCGTTGATGGTAGACACGTAGAGAAGAGCGCTGAACTTCTCCCCCTGCGTCTTAATCCTCGTATTTCCCACAAGGATATCTCCCGTCTTTAAGCCGAATCTGCGGATCTGGGCCGGGGAAACATACACGTCATTCTCACCCGGAAGGTAATTGTCGCTCCGGATAAACCCGAATCCGTCCTGCATAACCTCCAGGATTCCATTTGCAGTATGGCCGCTGTCAAGCTGCTCAATGTCTGTCTCCGCTTTCTTCTCTTTTAATTCTTCTTTAACTTCTTCCTTCGCTTCCGTAGCGGCCTCCTGCTGCTCTTCCTTTTCGTCAAGCGCCAGCATCGCATCGATCAGATCACTCTTTTTCAGCGTGGATACGCCCTTCATCTTTCTCGCCTTTGCCAGATCTTTCAGTGTCGCCAGGGGAAGTGATTCATACTTTTCTCTCGTCATATTCTTTTCCTTTCATAAAAATATAAATACATATAGTGTTCCTGTACTATGTTTTATTCATTTGTATTTTACTAACGCTTATTAAATGCTTCGGGAATTTTCGTCTGAATTGACATAAAATTGATAACGTGCATTAAATATGGGATAATTATACAGGGTTGGGGGCGGCTTGTCAAGATGTTGGTGGTGACAGCTATATAGTTCACTAACTCCCTGGCTAGATATTTCCGAAATCAGGGAGTATTTTGAAGACGTATTCTGCGGGAGTGGGGGATATTTCCAGGTTCCGCTCCAGGAAATAGAGAAACTAAAGAAGTCCCGGCTACGGACTAAAAACAAGAACAGGCGGGGAGCAACTCGCATTCGCTCAGACAATCTCCCCGCCTGTCCTAACGTCCGTAACCGCCACTTCAAGTTTCGCAAATTTCCTTCCGAAGTCACCTGTCAATATCCTCCACTCTCGCAGAAAGGCTTTCGAAATAGCTGTTGTTTTCCAGAAGTTTCGGACAGGAAGTCAGTGAATATATAGCTTCCAGAAGTAAGGCGCGGCCAGAAGGATTTTCGAAGTCGATACCCCTTAAGCCGCGCCACTTCTGCGTTTATCAGCCTATTTAGCCAATAACATTTCCCGTTTGTACGGCCCAGGAAGCGGAGCGGACGGTTGGAGTACACTTTCTGGGGAAGGGAGCAGGAGGAACATGCGCCTTTGGAGGAATCTGTCGGAAGATCTTAGAAGG
>JAHZHF010000050.1 GCA_019420405.1 Clostridiales bacterium | reverse complement strand
CTATGAGTAAAACAGTGGCGTTAGCCACAATAAGCACGAAGTGCGGTTTTACGAATGGCACGGGCTGAACTGTTACGATCAGAAGGAGAAACGAAGAAATACGAAAGATTCAGAGGAGATTCAGTGAGAAAATTCAGACAGGAAAAGGAGATGGGAGAATGCCGATCAGTGATGTGATAAGGGAGAAGAGGAAGGCTATCGGGCTGACACAGGAGCAGGTGGCGGAACGGCTCGGAGTGACAGCTCCTGCGGTGAATAAGTGGGAGAGGGGCGGATCTTATCCGGATATTATGACGCTTGCGCCGCTGGCCAGGCTTCTGGGGACGGATGTGAATACGCTGCTTTGTTTCAGGGAGGAAATGACGGAGAAGGAAATCATGGAGTTTTGCTCGAAGCTGAGTGAGGTGATGTTCCGGGATGGAATTGACGCGGGAGCTTCCCTGGCGGAACGGAAGATCAGGGAATATCCGAGATGCATGCCGCTGATCTATATGGTCACGCAGACGCTGCAGGGCGGGTTCGTCCTGGCGGGAGGAGAGCTCAGAGAGGAAGCGGCTGAGGAATACGAGAGAAAATATGAAAAACATATCCTCGCACGTTATGAATATATTGTTGAAAACTGTGAGGAATACCGGGTTAAAAACGGCGCTGCGTTCATGCTGGCAGGTGAATATATCAGAAAGGAACAGTATGAGAAAGCGGAGGAGATCCTGAGCCTGCTTCCTGAGCGGGAAGCGGATAAGCGGCATTTGCAGGCTCAGGTGCTGATGAGGCAGGGGAAGCTTGACGAGGCCGGGCGGCTTCTGGAGGGCGCTGTGCTTGGAAATATCAATGAGGTTCATATGCATCTGATGAAGCTGATGGATATCGCGATGGAGGAAGGTGATGAAGAGCGGGCAGAAGCAATTGTCAGAACCGGAGTGCGGATGGCTGAGGTGTTTGAGCTGGGCAGCTACACTCCGGCGCTGCTGCCGATGGAACTGGCGGTGAAAAGAAAAGATGCAGCGGAAACGATGAAATATATGCGACAGGTGATGGAGACTCCCCTTGACAGATGGGAGTCTTCTGAAAACGGGATCTACAGCCATATCAGGAAGAGAAAGCAGGGAGAATCAGAGAAACAGGAAGGGCAGGAAGAGCAGAGAAGAATTGCGCTGGATCAGATTTCTCACGCTCTGTTCCGGGAGTTCCGGTCAAGCCCGGAGTACGAGTTCCTTAAGGGGAACGATGAGTTCCGGGAGTTTCTGGAAGAATACCGGGAGAGATATGAACCCTGTGCCACTACCGGGCATGGTGAGCCGTAAACGGCGAATCAGCCGGCTGCGGGCGGTGCTAAACGTGTGCCACCGGCACACAGCTCCGCCAAATGGACATGCAGGCATGTCCGCCTGGCTCGCTGCTTCGCGGGAATAAAAGAAGAAATGAAAATTGGGAAGCTCCGCCGTTTGGCATATGGGGCTTCCCAATTGTTACGATTTACAGTCCTGTTGGGATGTTCTGCTTTTTAGTCAGATTATTTCTGGTTCTGGTTTTTCAGTTCCTGCATCTTCATTGCGCGGACTTTAAGCGGCAGGCCGAACAGGTTGATGAAACCGTCAGCGTCGTGGTGATCATAGAGATCTCCGGTTGTGAAGCTTGCAAGAGATTCACTGTACAGGGAGTACGGGGAAGTCTCTCCGGCCCGGATGATATTTCCCTTGTAGAGTTTGAACTTCACTTCACCGGTCACATACTGCTGTGTCACGTCTACGAAAGCCTGGATCGCCTCACGAAGCGGTGTGAACCATTTTCCTTCGTATACAATCTGTGCGAACTTATTTCCGAGATCCTTCTTCACCTCGTAGGTTGCGCGGTCGAGAACAAGCTCTTCGAGCTGCTGGTGAGCTTCCATAAGGATCGTTCCGCCCGGTGTCTCGTATACACCGCGGGATTTCATACCAACCACACGGTTCTCTACGATATCAACAATGCCGATTCCGTGTTTTCCACCCAGGGCGTTGAGCTCGGAGATGATCTCGGATACCTTCATTTCTTTTCCATTGAGTGTCTTCGGGATACCCGCCTCGAATGTCATGGTTACATATTCTTCTTTGTCCGGGGCTTTCTGCGGTGTCACGCCCAGGACGAGCAGGTCGTCATAGTTCGGCTCGTTTGCCGGATCTTCCAGTTCAAGTCCCTCGTGGCTGATGTGCCACAGGTTACGGTCACGGCTGTAGCTGTGTTTTGCGTCAAACGGAAGATCGATCCCGTGCTGGCGGCAGTATTCGATCTCGTCTTCACGGGACTGCATGGTCCATACGTCTGTCATACGCCATGGAGCGATGATCTTGATATCCGGAGCCAGAGCCTTGATTCCAAGCTCAAAACGGATCTGGTCATTTCCTTTTCCTGTAGCACCGTGGCAGATTGCTACCGCGTTTTCCTTGCGGGCGATCTCAACTAATTTCTTGGCGATCGCCGGACGGGCCATGGATGTGCCGAGGAGATATTTGTTCTCGTAGACAGCGCCTGCCTTCACGCACGGCATGATGAAGTCATCACAGAATTCATCGATAATATTTTCTATATATAACTTGGAAGCTCCGGAAAGCTTTGCCCTCTCGTCCAGACCGTCCAGTTCTTCGCCCTGTCCGCAGTCGATACAGCAGCAGATAACTTCATAATCAAAGGTTTCCTTCAGCCACGGAATGATTGCGGTTGTGTCAAGACCGCCTGAATATGCCAGTACAACTTTTCCCTTACTCATTTTTAATTGCCTCCTGAATGTATTTTATTAATTTGTCCCCCGATGGATCCGGGGAAATTCTGTTTTTGTATCTTTGCTTTGTCAAGCTGGAATATACTATACACCAGAAGTTATAATTATGCAAGAGTAAATTTATAAAATATACTAACAGTTCAGCCCGTGACATTCGTAGGGTATGATTTTTCTCCTGGACAGCCCTATGGATGAACTATTGCAAAAATGTGCATAAACAGCACACATAATGCATAAAAATGCATAAATGTATAGAGCGTATGCATACAGAAGAAAAAAGTAAGAGAATTGTCAATTTTGTGATAAAGAAATAAAAATTCTATATATTTTTTATTAAAATTATATAACCAAAAATTGTAAGCGGAATAATAAAAAGTGCAAACCAGGAGTCTTAAAGTCTGGTATAATACAATGTATAAGCTGATTTCACTTTCCGCACATTTTGTTACGGAGAAAGCTTTAAAAGCGGCATATAGGCGCGGACTTAAAGCCCGTCCTGTGAATGCTGAAATCTTAGAAGAAAGGAGGATATGAGGATGCCGGATATCAGATTGACAAGAATTGACAATCGTCTGATTCACGGTCAGGTCGCAACACAGTGGTGCGGCGTCGTAGGCGCGAACCTTCTGCTTGTTGCGAATGACGCAGTGGCAGGAGCTGAATTTCGTCAGAGCCTGATGAACATGGCGGCGCCGGCTTATGCGCAGACAAGGTTCTTCACGATTCAGAAGACGATTGACATCATCCACAGAGCTTCACCGAATCAGCATATTGCAATTATCTGCGAGACACCGCAGGACGTACTTAAGCTGGTCGAAGGCGGAGTGCCGATTAAGAAGGTAAACATCGGCAACATGCACATGGCTGACGGCAAACGCCAGGTGGCTACTTCCGTCGCTGTCGATGACGACGATGTCGCAGCTTTTAAAAAGATGCAGGAACTTGGTGTAGAACTTGAGATTAAGAGAGTTCCGGATACACCGACAGAGAGCATCGACAAACTGTTTAAGTAATTTTACGAGAAAGTTTTATGGGTTAATGGGAAAGGAGTAAACATGGAGATTTCAATTATTCAGGCAATTCTGGTCTTTGTGGTTGCATTTATCATGGGAATCGACCAGTTCAGCTTTTTAGAGTCTCTGTACCAGCCGATTGTTACCTGCCCGATCATCGGAGCTATCCTTGGTAACTTCGAGCTTGGTGTAGTAGTTGGTGGTGCTTACCAGCTGATCCAGATCGGTAGTATGCCGATCGGTGGAGCACAGCCGCCGAACGCTATCCTCGGCGGTATTATGGCAACGATCTTTGCAGTTTCACTCAATATGGAGGCAACTGCAGACGGTGTCGGCGCAGCTCTTGGTCTTGCGATTCCGTTCGCAGTATTCGGACAGTATGCAGTTACACTTACATTTACATTTATGTCAGGTATGATGGCTAAGGCTGACCAATATGCAGAGGAAGCTAATGTAAAGGGAATCCGTAACCTGAACTTCCTTGAGATGGGCGTTCTTGGATGCCTCTTTGGTATTCTGGCTGTTGCAGGTCTGTACGGCGGTTCCGCACTTGGAGAGACATTACAGCAGTTCTCCTATGACTTCTCATGGGTAATGGCTGGTCTGGACGCAGCAGGCGGCGCTATGAAGTTCGTCGGTTTTGCGATCCTTATGAAAGTTATGATGTCCAAAGAGATGTGGGGATTCCTTCTGGCAGGTTTCGTTATGGCACTGCTCTGCAGCGCAAACGCAACAACTTCAGGAGCAACTCTGATCCTGTGTGCATTCGTAGGTGTTGCTATTGCAATCTATGACTTCACAACACAGACAAAGATCAAACAGAACGCAGGCGCAGGCGCCGGCTTTGCAGGAGGTGACCAGGATGGCATATAATATTCCGGATAGATATCAGGATCTGACTCCGGCTCCGCAGCTGGATAAGAAGACGTTAAATAAGATGGTTTGGCTGTCCTGTTTCTTACAGGCGTCCTTCAACTATGAGAGAATGCAGGCTTGTGGATGGCTCTGGGGAATTCTTCCGGGTCTTCAGAAAATACATACAAACAAGGAAGACCTGAAGGCTTCTATGGCGCACAACCTGGATTTCCTGAACACACACCCGTTCCTTGTAACATTTGTAATGGGTATTGTTCTTTCACTTGAGCAGAATAAGGCTGAGACACAGACGATCCGTTCCGTACGTATCTCCGCTGCAGGCCCGCTGGGTGGTATCGGAGACGCTCTGTTCTGGCTGACTCTGGTTCCGATCACTGCCGGACTGACGGCGAATATGGCTATGGAAGGCCAGATCGCAGGTGCGATCCTCTTCCTGATCATCTTCAACGTAGTTCAGTTTGTTGTCCGTTTCGGACTGATGTACTGGTCATACGGACTCGGAACAAAAGCAGTTACTCTGCTGACGTCAAACGCGAAAGAGTTCACACGTGCAGCAAGTATCCTCGGTATCTTCGTAGTCGGCGGTCTGATCGCAAACTATGGTTCTACAACAGTTCGTATGATTGTTGGTGAGACACAGATTAATATTCAGAGCCTGCTCGACGGCGTGCTGCCGAAGCTGATTCCGCTTCTGATCACACTTGGCATCTACGCGCTGATCAAGAAGGGCTGGACACCGGTAAGATGTATCATCCTCATCCTTGTAGTAGGTATCGTAGGATGTGCGTTCGGTATCTGGAGCGGTAACTCTCAGGCAATGGATGCTGACGGAAATACACTTCCGGGCGGATATACACCGCTTGTAGAGTGGTATGAGTACCCGGTACCGGAGGAAGCGGCCGAATAGGTCTGCAAAACGAGAAATAAAATTCCGGCGCTTCTGCTATGAGGCGCCGGAAAGAGCGAGGGGAGGGATTTTTTGATCCTCCCCCTTGTATTAAATGAGTACTATTAATATTTAGAAAGAAATCAGGTGGCCTTTTGAATCCGATAACAATTTTTATAGTAGTGATTGCGCTCGCCGCTTATCTGATCTTCCAGGGCGTGAAAAATTTTCAGCTGCATAATCTGAACACCAGCTTAAAAAACAGGGACTGTGAGACCGTTGCAAAGATTGCAGATATGGAAATGACCCGGAAAGTACTCGGAGAGTACGTCTGTGACCTGTACAAGCTGAGAGCATACTATGTGGCGAAGGAGACAGAGAAGTTTGAGGAGACGCTCCTTAAGATGATTGATTCCGCCGGGAAATACCGGTCAGATGACGCAGAATCATTTCTGGAGACATATTTCCACACGTTCCTGATCAAGGGGAACAGAAAATATGCGGACTGGCTTCTGGAGGCGATCCGGAAAACGGAAAACAAAAAGCTGATCCGTTACTGTGAAGAGTCCTATGCGGTGATGCTCGATGGTGAGAGCGGCCTGATTGACCAGATGACGGAAGATATAAATTCCAAACTTTATTATGGATTTGCTCTGGGCGTAGTTCTGTTTATGGTTGCAAAACAGTATTCTTATCTTGGAGACAACAAAAATGCGCTTGAATATATGAGGAGCGCAAAAGCATGTTTTCATTCAAAAGCAGTTTATATGCCTGTGGTTGACAAATACTTAGAAGAGGCAGAGGCATAAGGAAAATGAACGGCCTGAGATGTCAGGCAGGAAACATGTTTAGAACAGGAGAGGTATCATGATTGGATTATTAGTTACAGGACATGCAAATTTTGGATCTGGAATAACAAGCTCTGTAAACCTGATTGCAGGGGAACAGGACGATTATCAGTATGTGGACTTCCTTCCTACGTACAGCACGGAGGATCTGACGAGGGAGATCAGCAAAGCGCTGGACATGCTGAAAGACTGTGAAGGTGTTATTATATTTACGGACCTTATGGGTGGGACACCGTTTAATGTATCGGCGCAGCTCGGACACGGAAAGGAGAATATTCGCATTGTAGCGGGAACGAACCTTCCGATGTTGGTTGAGATTGTGATGTCACGTAAATTCATGAACGATCTCGACGGCCTGGTTGATTCTGTGCTTGAGACAGGAAAAGAACAGGTGATTAAATACGAATTCAAGCAGGTAGTGCAGGAAGCATCAGACGATGGAATCTGACCTGTCTGCATATGATAAAAGGAAGGACTGCGGTCTTCCTGCGGATGACGCACAGATATAAAAGGTGTGGAAAATGTGGGAATAATCAGGCCGCTTGAATAGAAAGGAGAACAAAAAATGAGCACAATTTTTGGTGTAACAGAGGACAGAATGAAAGAGACGTTCTCAACATTCACTCTTACGGAGATCTATCAGCAGCCGGCTACATGGGAGAAAACTTGCAGCCAGATCAGAGAACACAAGGATGAGCTGAAGAAGTTTATCGATCAGGTTATCACGCAGGATGATTTTGACGTGATCCTGACAGGAGCAGGTACCAGCGAGTTCGTCGGA
Source organism: Clostridiales bacterium (assembly GCA_019420405.1). Classification (GTDB taxonomy): domain Bacteria; phylum Bacillota; class Clostridia; order Lachnospirales; family Lachnospiraceae; genus Mediterraneibacter. The sequence continues at coordinate 6,986 of JAHZHF010000050.1, read as the reverse complement.
AACGCATTGTTCCCGCACCTTGCAGGCCTCTTAAACCACAAAGCGAAATCCTACGGTACAACGGATATCGTTGCAACGCCGGAAGCTTATCTGTCCCGCACGAAGCCGACTCTTCTGATCAGCTTCGGACGTTCCGGAAACTCTCCGGAGTCTGTCGGAGCAGTTGACGCGGCAGAGGCAGTTTGCGATAATGTTTACCATCTGTTTGTAACCTGCAATAAAAACGGAGCACTCTCCAAACGTGCGGCTACAACTGAGAACTGCTATGCAATCAATTTAACAGATGAGACGCATGATCAGAGCTTTGCGATGACATCCAGCTATTCCAACATGTATCTTGCAACGTATCTCTGCTTCCATCTTGATGAGCTGGATGAGACGATTGAGAACGTGAAAAAGATCGCGGCAGCAGGACAGGCATTCCTGGACAACCAGTATACGGTTGCACAGAAGATCGTTGACGAGTATGACTTCAAACGTATCGTATACCTTGGAAGCAACACACTCAAGGGTACATCCCAGGAGTCAGCGCTTAAGATGCTGGAGCTGACAGCAGGACAGGTTGTAACGATGTATGACACACCGATGGGATTCCGTCACGGACCGAAGTCCATTGTGGACGATACAACTCTTACCGTAGTTTATTTAAGTGATGACCCGTACACAAGACAGTATGAGCTGGATCTCGTCAAAGAGATGAGCGGACAGCGCAAGGGAAATAAGATCGTTGCTGTTATGAGCAGCCAGGATGAAGAAGCTGCTTCACTTGTAGATTACACAGTTGTCTACGGAATTGACGGAGCACAGGAGAATATCCTTCTCGGACTGGACTACATCCTGTTCGCTCAGACACTTGCAGTGCTCAAATCCCTCTCCCTTGAGATTACGCCGGACAATCCGTGCCCGACAGGTGAGGTCAACAGAGTGGTTCAGGGCGTGACTCTGTATCCGTACACAAGAAAATAATTTAAATACAGCGGTTCGTCTGACAACGGACTGCGGCGGTTATTTCAAATTAAAAATATGGCCTGCATACAAGGCGGGCCATATTTTCATAAGGAGGAAAAGTTTTGTCAGTGAATTTAACGATCATCATTTGGACCTGCGTCACTGTCGGAGTACTGATCGGAATCTGTGCCATCGTGCTGGCTGTAATCTCTTCACGCAATATGAAGAAGAGCAGAGAGAACATGAAAGATCTCCAGGGCGCGATCAAGGTAGGAGCCCAGATCCTCTTCGGGGGAGGCATCTACGGAAAGATCGTAAAGATCAGGGGCGACGTCATTGACGTGGAAATCAGCAGGAGCACCGTGATCAAGATCTCACGCTATGGCATCCAGGAGGTTCTCTCTGAGTAATCAGCGGGACTGTGTGTTCTGGCTTTCCGTAATCTTCCGCGCGTAAGCGCTGGGAGTGATATTGAAGTATTTCTTGAACAGTCTCGAAAAGTAGTGAATAGAGCTGAATCCAAGCCGGTATGCGATCTCGCTGATCGTGTACTGGTTGTCGCGGATCAGTTCTTTGCTCTTCTGGAGCTTGATGTTCAGCAGGTAGTTCTTTGGCGACGTGTTAAGATGTGTCTTAAACAGCGCCTGGAGAGAAGAACGCGAGATATAGAACTCGTGACAGATCTCCTCGATCGTGAGTGGTTCTGTGATCCGCTTATTCATATAGGCGAGGATCTCCGAGAGAAGATCGTTACGGTCGGAGCGGTTGTCCGAGATCAGCGCCTTATGGTTGATTGCCTCATAAAACTGCATGAGGAGCAGAAGGGTCTCCTGCAGGTAGCAGGTCATGAGTGTCCTCGTATAGTACGAACTCTCCATACTCTCAATCAGCAGTTTCCACAGGATCTGCTGCAGCTCACTCGTACAGTGAAATGTGTGGTTCAGGATGTGGAGAGCCTTTCTCTGATTGATCTCGAATACGGCTGTGAGATAGGATGTGCCTTCGTTGATGCTGATTTTGGCCGGATTGGAGCGGAAAAGGATCACGTCGTGGGGCTGGAGGGAATAAGTGCCGGAGGGAAGGGCGACTTCCATCGTTCCTTCATAAACGTATAAAAGTTCGTAGGCTTTGTGGGCCGGTTTTGTAAGCTGGCATTTCCTGGAGCATTTGGTGAACCAGCAGTCCAGAATTCTGCGTACATGAAAGGGGACGGATACCGGCTGCCATGTATACGGAGACGGGAGCGGGATGACTTCCGGTTCCATCTTTGGAGTGATCAGGTTCCAGTTAAGAGGCGTATACAGCGGGATCAGATTGAAGTACATGCCCGGGGCGAGTTTGATATAACTCCTGACGGGAAATGTATGCAGATCTGATATGTCGGGGGAGCTTGTGACGAGGATACGGGCCAGTCCCGGCGTACATTCTATATATACTTCACAGGGAAAGAAATAGAGCTGGGTCATTTTCCTGGAAGAAGAGGTGATCTCCCGGGAGACCAGATTAGGCTTTTTCAGATCCACCGGATCCGAGTAGAATTTTCCGAACGGCTCAAAGGTGTTGTCAAATGTATGATCAATCATAATGGCTCCTTTGTGTTGTGAAAAATATTTTATACTTTTTAAATTATAATCTATGCAAAGTTAAAAATCAAGACAGAGCCCTTCCGGGGCTTTAAGAAAGAAGGAGGAATGGACTATGATCATCCAGAGTAAGAAAGTCTGGTTTGCAGATCAGTTTGTGGAAGCGCAGGTTGAAGTAAAAGACGGCAAAATTGTCGATATCTATGAGTATGGAACAAAGCCGGCGGACCGTGATTACGGCAGTGACTGGATTCTTCCGGGCTTCATTGATATCCATTGCCACGGAGCCTACGGGTTCGATACAAACGATGCAGAGGAGGAAGGCCTCCGCTATTGGACGAAAAATATTGTAAATGAAGGTGTGACTTCATTCCTTGCAACTACCATTACGCAGAGCGAGGAAGTACTGACAAACGCTCTGAAAAATGTGGCGAAGGTAGTAAACGACGGCTATGAGGGCGCGGAGATTCTGGGAGTGCACTTTGAGGGACCATACCTCGATATGGTTTATAAGGGAGCACAGCCGGAGCAGTATATTGTAAAGCCGACAGTAGAACAGTTTAAAAAGTACCAGGAGGCGGCAAACGGATTAATCCGTTATATCACGATGGCAACGGAAACGGACGAGGATTTTGCTCTTACGCGTTACTGCTCTGAGCACGGCGTCGTAGTCAGCATCGGACATTCTGCAGCGACGAGCAAACAGGCAGTTCAGGCGTTCGCGCACGGTGCGAGATCCATGACACATGTCTATAACGGCATGACTCCGTTTAACCACAGAGCGAACGGACTCGTGGGCGCCGCGTACCGGATGAAGAGCATGTACGGTGAGATTATCTGTGATGGAAACCATTCTACTCCGGCTGCGCTTCGGATGTTCTTTGACGCGAAGGGACCGCATTACGGAATCATGGTCAGCGACGCGCTGATGGCGAAAGGCTCACCGGTTGGATCGAAATTCCTTTTTGGCGGAAACGAGATCGAGATCTATCCGGACGGAAGCGCGCACCTGACTTCTTCGAAGGGACTTGCAGGATCTACTTTGAATATTAATAAGGGACTTAAGATCCTGATCGAAGAAGCGCTTGTTCCGATTGATACGGCGATTAATTCCTGTACGAAGAATCCGGCTGCATGCCTTAAGATCGATGACCGGAAAGGTGCGATTAAAACGGGAATGGACGCGGATCTTGTAGTGCTTGACAGGGATTACAACGTGCTTCAGACCTACTGCATGGGAAAAGAGATGCTTTAGAGCCAGTCAGAACAAAAGAAAGATGTGGATGAGACAGAGATGAGTAAGAAAAAGAAAGCGGTACCGGTGGAGAAGATCCGTCTGTCGGGCAGAAACATTTATACAGATAAAAAAGGACGTATCATTTTCTATGACATGATCACAAAAACAGGATATCTGGTTGATAAGAAACACGAGAATTCGGCTGTGTTTTTCAAAAACCGTTTTGTGGTGATCCTGTTTGCGGCAATTCTTTTCGGGGCGACTTTCCTATCCTGGATGCAGGCTGTAATCGCCTGGGCTGTGATGATGGCGCTGGCGGAAGTGGCTTTCCGGAAAGTGTTTTTAAAGGAACTGGAACCGGCAAGAGATATCAACTTTGAGAAACGTGTCTCCGCGCTTCAGTATATCATCGAAAACAAGGAGAAAGGGAGAGTTATCGTCCTGGCGGTTCTCTACTTCCTCTTTGCGGTTCTGATTGTGCTGAATGCATATATGGAGAAATACGGGACAGGCCTGTGGGTTTTCAGCGGATGTCTTGCGCTGGTGGGGATCTATTTCGGAACACTCCATGTGATCGCGCTGACGAAGATGAAATAAAAAGTGTCCTGTTACAAAAATACTGCGGAGAAAAGCTGTGGATTTAATTCCACCAGCTTTTCTCCGCAGTATGTATTTTCAGCTTTTTTCAGGTTTCAGGCTTAGGTTCAAGCTTTTCCTTCAGAACCGCATACGCCGATTTTCTGTTTTACGAGCTCTGTCACATGTTTCATGCCGACAGCGCCGTATTTCTTCGGATCGAATGCGTCCGGGTTCTCAGCCAGGTATTCCTTCACGCCGTCGCTGAATGCGATACGAAGCTCTGTAGCAAAGTTTACCTTGCAGATTCCGCGTTTAATGGACTCACGAACTGCGTCGTCCGGTACTCCGGATGCGCCGTGGAGTACGAGCGGGATGGATACGACTTCGCGGATCTCGCTTAAGCGGTCGAAGTCAAGCTTCGGCGTTCCCTTGTAAAGCCCGTGAGCAGTTCCGATGGCAACAGCCAGAGAGGTAACTCCTGTGCGCTCTGCGAATTCTTTCGCCTGCTGGGGATCTGTATACGGATTCTCATCTCCGCCGTCCAGATCGTCTTCCTTTCCTCCGACTTTTCCGAGCTCGGCCTCCACGCTGATGCCTGAAGGAGCACACGCCTGTGCAACGCGGCTTGTGAGGGCAATGTTGTCTTCGAATGACTCGTGAGAGCCGTCGATCATGATGGATGTATATCCTGTACGCAGAGCCTGCATCGCAAGCTCAAAGCTGCTGCCGTGATCCAGGTGCATGGCAACCGGAACATTTGATCTCTCTGCCGCTGCTTTTACGTTGGCAAGATAGTAGTCAAGTCCCGCATATTTTACAGTGGAAGGAGTCGTCTGCATGATAACGGGAGAATTCATCTCCTCTGCGGCTTTGATAACAGCCATAACCATCTCCATATTCTCCACGTTGAAGGCACCCACTGCATAGTGGCCTTCCTGGGCTTTTTTTAACATTTCGTTCGTTGTAACTAATGGCATAATGACAACCTCGATTCTTAATAGATTTGCCTCCGGCGCAGCCCCGGGAAAACTCCTGCGGCGGCCCTTGGCTCTTTATCTGCACGGGTAAAAACCGGTGCTGTTACGCCTCTAAGTATATCATACAACAGGGGGTTCTGTCTTTTCATTTTTGACTTTCCTAAAAAATGCAAACGATTCTTTAATAAATCCAAAGCAGGGTATGAGCGAAAGTGTTACGGTACAGGTAGTAATATAAAAAAGGAGAGAGAACAATGCGAGAGAATCCACTGAAAAAAATTGTAGAGCTTCAGAAACAGGGGAAGAGCGTGGGGATCTATTCCGTGTGCAGCGCCAACGGCTATGTCATTGAGGCAGCGTTGAAGAGAGGAATGTCCGACGGTTCCTGTGTACTCATCGAGAGCACGGCAAATCAGTGCGACCAGAACGGCGGATATACGGGGATGAAGCCGGCCGACTTTAAGAAGTTTGTACTTGATATTGCTGAGAAAAACGGATTTGACAAAGACAGGATCTTCCTTGGCGGAGACCACCTGGGACCGCTTACATTCGCGTATAAGGACGAGGCGGAGGCCATGGCGGACGCTGAGGAGCTGATCCGTCATTATGTGGGCGCAGGATTCACAAAGATTCACATTGATACCAGCATGAAGGTAAACAGCGATGATCCGGATGTACGTCTCTCGGATGAGATCATTGCAGGCCGCGGCGCACGTCTGGCGCAGGTGGCAGAGGAGACTTACCGGGAACTCTTAACAAGAGAGCCGGATGCGATTCCTCCGGTTTACATCATCGGAAGCGAGGTGCCGATCCCGGGCGGTGCTGTGGGAAGCGAGGATAACGGAGTTCAGGTGACCAAGGTCGATGATTTTAAGAATACGGTGGCTGCGTTTGAGAAAGCTTTTGCAGATGCGGGTCTTGGTGACGATGTATGGAGCCGTGTGATCGGCGTTGTGGTACAGCCCGGCGTGGAGGAGAAAGACAGCGGATGTACAGAGTATGACAGGGAGAAGGCAAAAGACCTGATGGCGTCCATCAAAGAATTTCCAAGCCTTGTATTTGAGGGACACTCCACAGATTACCAGACGAAGATCAAGCTGCGCGAGCTGGTAGAAGATGGAGTGGGAATCCTGAAAGTGGGCCCGGGGCTGACATTTGCCATGCGTGAAGCCATGTTCGCTCTGGAGAATATCGAGAAGGAAGCACTCTATGGCACAGACCTTAAGCTTAGCCGCTTTGCGGAAGTACTGGACGAGGAGATGCTTAAGAACGACAAGAACTGGCGGAAGCATTACCAGGGGGATGAGCTGGAGCTGCGTCTTAAGAGGAAATACTCCTTCTCTGACAGATGCAGATATTATATGCCGGTTCCGGCTGTGGAGGAAGCGGCTGGACGTCTGCTCGCAAACCTTCGTTCAGAGGGAATCCCGCTGAACCTGTTAAGCCAGTTCATGCCGATCCAGTATACAAAAGTCCGCGAGGGACAGCTCGAAAACGATCCGGTGGCACTGATCGAAGACAGGATTACCAATACGATCGATGAGTATCTGTATGCGACACATCAGAATGAGTTGATGTAGAATAAAGGGTTCAGCTATTTAGTCCATTAACTCCCGCATGAAAAACGTCCGAAAACAGGGACGATTCTCAAACGTATTCTGC
>JAHZHF010000005.1:24109-32875 GCA_019420405.1 Clostridiales bacterium | reverse complement strand
CGGATAGGGATGTTAGGGCAGGCGGGGCGCTTGTCTGAGCGTCAGCGAGTTAAGCTCCGGCTGTCCTTGCTTTTAATCCGTATCTGGTACTTTGTAGTTTCCCTTATTCCCTGGAGCGAAGCCGTGAGTCATCCTCCATCCCCGCAGAATACGTCTTGAGAATCGTCCCTGTTTTCGGATGATTTGAGACAAGAAGTTGATGAATTAAATAGCTGAACTGTACCTACAGATTCTCCTTAATCTTCTGTATCATCTCTTCATACTCTTCGTCAGAGAGATATGTCTTCTGCGGATTCATCTGGAACGTTCCTCCCCACTCATCTCCTCCTTCATACTTCGGCACGAGATGCATATGCAGATGGCACCCTGTATCACCGTATGCGCCATAATTTACTTTATTGGGATGGAACGCTTTGTGCAGGGCATTTGCCGCTTTTACCACATCGTCCATAAACGCATCGCGTTCTTCTTTTGAGATATCAACGAGTTCACTCACATGATCCTTATATGCCACAATACATCTTCCCGGCTTGCTCTGCTCTTTGAACAGAATCAGCGAACTTACGCTCAGATCGCAGATATAGATTCCAAACTGATCCAGCAGTTCCCCTCTCATACAGTATCCACAGTTTTGATCTTTCATTGGCCGACCCTCTCTTTCATTATAATTTTACATTAGAAACCACCGTGTATATTTTCTCAGATTTAGATGTTTTCTCATACACCGGCTCTTTCTATAATTGTACCAACTCATTGCTACGATGGCTAGTGTAAAATTATTTTCAGCCCGCTTTTCTTCTTTTATTTACAGACAGGAGGCATAAGCCGCTTCTGCTCCATTCTTCCGGATATTAATAAGATCTTCCGTTACTTTCGTCTCCAGGCCTTCTATCCGGCTCAGGTCTGTTCCCCACATTTTTTCATTAGTGAGCACAGCATGTACCAACTCTTCCACCGTATCATTCCTGTGTGCATAATAGAAATCCAGAACCCATGCGTCATCCTGCACCTTATAAGTATTGCCTTTTGGACGTCTGCAAATCATTCCGTCATCCGTTCTCTCCTGTATATCATTGCTGTAAAATGCTATGTATGCAGCCAGACTCATAGTCAGACATACCGGAAGTTTCTTTTCTTCTTTAACATATTCTTCAAAGGATGGCATATTGCGTGCTCTCCATTTGGAAGTCGAGTTCAATGAAATGCTCATCAGTTCATGGTTTACGAACGGATTATTGAAACGATCCTCCACTGCTGCGGCAAAGTCCATCAGATCCTGTTTATCGAGGGGGAGTGTCGGAATGATTTCATCATAAAGCATTTTGTTCATAAACCCCTTTATTGTACCATTGTGCATACAGTCCCTGACAATATCCTGACCGGAAAGATAAGCTCCAAGTACGAACCCTGTGTGCGCGCCGTTTAAAATGCGTACCTTCCGTTTCTTATAAGGAGTCACATCCGGAACTACCTGTACATTCAGACCCGCTTTTTTGAACGGAAGTTTATCTTCCAGCCACTGCGGTCCTTCGATGATCCATACGCCAAAGCACTCTCCAACATCCATCAGATCATCCTGATATCCGTTTTCAGCCTCTAATTTTTTTACCTCCTCTGCATCTCTGATCCTTCCGGGAACAATCCGGTCTACCAGTGTTGAGCAGAAAAGATTCTTCTCATTGATCCAGTTTTTAAAATCATCCCCTAATTTCCAGTCATCAATATGCTGATTCACACATTTCTCCAGTTCTTTTCCGTTGTTATCAATCAACTCGCAGCTGAGAATGATAACTCCTTTCTTTCCTGCTTTAAACCGCTCATAGAGGATTCGTGTTAATTTCGCAGGGAAACTGTTTGGAGGGCACTGATCAAACGTACTGTCTTTATCATATACAATTCCGGCCTCTGTTGTATTTGAAACAATATATTCCAGGTCATCCGAACACGCCGCCTCAAGCAGAGCGCCAAAATCTCTGTATGGATCAATACATCTGCTGACAAATGAAATTACCCGCTTCACGTCTACTTTCTGCCCTTTTTCACTGCCGCGCAGATACAGAGTATAAAGCCCTTCCTGCCCGTTAATCATATCTGTCAGCCCCTGTGCAATCGGCTGAACCAGTACACCTTTTCCCTCCCAGTCCGTCTTCTCATTCGCACAGTCAAAGAAATAGTCTACAAAGGCTCTCAAGAAATTTCCCTCACCGAACTGCAGTACTTTCTCAGGAGCATTCCGCTTAATGAATCCTTTATAGCCCGATTTCTTTAATACTCCATAATTTAATTTTTCCATATTTCCCATTTCCCTTCTGACATTCATTCTGATACACATCCAATCATCTCTCAAATCATCTGCAAGTTATTTATATATTGGTAAAATCTATAATCACTTTCAACATATTTTTTTTGCCCTCATGGAAATCCTGAAATGCCTTTTTCACGTCTTCAAACGGATATACGTCGGTGATTATCTTTTCCAAATCGGTCTTCCCTTCTTTTACCAGGTCAATCAGCTCAATAAAATCCTTCTTTAAAGCATTCCGGCTGCCATATACGTTCAGCTCTTTTTTCTGAAGCAGTGTAAAGTTGAAATCCAGATTTTCCTTCCCGACGCCAATTAAGACAACCTTTCCTCCAAATGCCGCCGCATCAACCGTATTCTGGAAAGTAGACGGCAGTCCGACAGCCTCTATGCACACATCAAATCCATTTGCCTGTACGGTTCCATTCATCTCAAATGTTCCGGTAATTTCCCGTACAGCCTTTTCGAGATTTTCCGGGGAATCATTGAGAATTGTTCCTGCAAAGCCGAATTGTTTTTGTGCATATTCGAGTTTTTGCGGCTGCACGTCGCTGATATAAACCTCTCCTCCCAGCGCTTTTGCCGCGACCGCCGCCAGTACGCCAATTGTTCCGGAACCGACTACAAGCACTTTGTCACCCTTATTGATGCCCGCGCGCTGTACACCATGATAGCTGATGCAGAACGGTTCAATAGCGGCCAGCACTTTCGGCGGCAGCCCTTTGCCATCATATATCCTCTCAACCGGCATTGTTATATATTCGCGGAACGCCCCGTCTCTCTGACATCCCATCGTCTCATTGTTCATGCATGCATTTACAACTCCTCTTTTGCAGCTGTGACAGGTTGTACAGTTAAAGTAAGGATTGCATGTCACGATCATACCCGGTTTTAATCCTCTGTCATTCTCATCAATCTCCACTATCTCAGCACTGAATTCATGTCCCGGGATGCGCGGATAATCAAAGTACGCAAAGGTTCCCCTATACGAGCCAAGATCACTTCCGCAGATCCCGCCATACAACAATTTTAAAAGTGCCTCACCCGGCTTCCTCACAGGCATATCAACTTCACAGATTTCCACTTCCCCGGGCGCATTGATTCGTATTGCTTTCATCTTTCTTTTCCTCCTGTTATAATTAATTTACAGTCACCAGAGATTTCCGTCCTCGTCAAATTTCATATATTCTGGTTCTGATTCGATCTCCATATCCGGATGTTTTTTCACCTCTTCATAATAGGCTTCCGACAGCATGATATGTTCAATATGTAAACTATTTGGTATCCTGACAATCCGTGGCGCATCCTTGTCTATCTCATTACATGTCTTAACACATACCTGAATAGCTTCTCTGTCGCTCTCCATAATCATGGGAATCCGGACGCCGCCTAACACTGTACAAGTAATCGCATTCGGATACATTGAGGCTAGATCCAGCTTTTCGAACACTCTTTTTGTCGTCGCACTGGAATAGCCAAGTCCGATTCCATTGCCGTGAGTCTCATCGCTTAAATCCAGCACGCAGACTCTCTGCGCATCAATTCCGCCTGTCGCATATGGTGTACAGAAAGTACCTGTGATATTAGGATCCATGCCGTCTCCACTGAAATTTTTGCCTATTTTATCTACTATCAATACATCACAGCTATCCACCAGGATCCGTGCCATATGGGCGAATGCATCACGAAGAAGTTCCGGCTCTTTTTCCTCGATTTCATCAGCATTTACAGCAAGTATCCTGTATGTTTCGTCATAAGCATTTTCAATCGTCGGCACAGCAAAAAGAACCGGGGCATACTTGAGAACCGCTTTCCCAAACAGCGGGACATTTTTTGCCATATTTTTAAATCCTGCCTCATGACAGATCTCTGCGCCATACTGTTTGCCAAGCCCGATCGCCATCATTTTCATCATTCCGCTCTCATACGGCCCTCTAAAAGAAGTATGCGGCTTGATGCGGCACCCCAGAATAATTCCATCCGCTTCTGCGGCATTCTTATCAATATAAACATCCCTCCCATCTTCTGTCTGTCCGATTCTCTTTACCTGCATAGACGAAATGATCGGACACCCGACATACTCTTCTGTAATCCCATATCCTTCCAGGATTTCTTTCTGGCCTTCAGCCGTAGAGCCACCGTGACTTCCCATGGCAGGTACAATAAACGGATGCGCTCCTCTCTTCCTGACAAAATCTGCAATGCACTTTGTCGTAAGTGCCACGTTCGCAATTCCCCTGGATCCGGCTGTTATAGCAATCCGCATTCCCGGAACGATCTGTGAAGAAAATTTTTCTTCTGACAGAAGATCATTAATGATGCCGGGAATCCTATCAGAAGAAATAGAGTCACGCAGAAACTTTTGTTTCACTTTGAACATCTTAGGCAGCCTCTGGCTGCTTACCAGATCTGCCACGAACTGCCGCTCTCTCATCTGTCCCCTCCTATCGCATTCATTATTGTATTATATGTTGTATACATGATAACACTCTGCGAAGTATTTTTCAATCATTTTATGGAAAATATTTAATTTTTCTTTTTCAAACCGGGAATTCTTTATGAAATATTATCAATTACTTTTTTTGTAAAAGACAAAAAGAAAAAAATACAACATAAATTTATTGTTTTTCTTAATTTATATAGAATATTCTGCATAGACCTTTACCACTTTCGCTTCTGTAAGAGCATAGAGTTTCAATAAAAAAAGCAGCTACATCAGCTGTATTTACAACTGTTGTAACTGCTATGCATCACATGGTCCTATAAAAATATATCGCCACCCTCAAAAAGCGTTGCAAAGGAAGCACGTTTAGAACATACCAGATGCTCTTTCATTGCATCAGCTGCATCGGTCCATTTCCCCTTAACACATGCCTGTATAATATCCAAATGTTCCTTCTGAGTGTCTGCAATCCGCTTCTCGCTTTTGACACCGGACAAAATCCTGATTCTGCAGTTTTGTACAAAAATCCTTTCATACATTGCCTGAAAATACTCATTGTCCATTGCCTCTATAAACTCAATATGAAGTTTATCATCAATATTGTACACATTCTCTATATCAGCCTTTGTCCGCTGGATCTCATCGGGCTTCCGGCTAAAAAATCCTTTATAATATTCGAACCTCTCTGCCGGAATCCGGTATGCATAATGCTTAATCGCATATGGTTCAACAAGCATCCTCACCTCATATACTGCATTGATCTGACGTATCGACAATGGCGCTACCACAATTCCCTTCTTTGGCAGGATCTCAACAAGTTCTTCCTGCTCCAATCGGCTTAGAGCATCTCTGATCGGAGTCCGGCTTGCGCCAATCTCCTCTTTCAGTTTTTCCTCATTTAAAAGCATATTCGGCGGATATTCACAAGTCACAATCTTGCTTTTAATAATATTATATGCCTGTTGCTTTAAAGATTCCTTTTTCATATACTCAACCACCTGCGTCATTTATTACTCCCCATTATACCATATATTTCCCTGTGATACAGCATTTTCTTTCAAGATATAATAAAGATGCAATAAACAGCGCATATGCTGGCCGTCATTTCTTCAGCTCACCATTCCATATGATCATTTCTCCCTGGCACATGAAATAGAATCTGGATTCTTTTGCCTCCAGCCTCATCTCCCGGTCGAACAGATACGGCTCTCCTCCATGCCGGATAAATGTCCAGAAATGGCTCGGGATTGTCAGTTTTGGCCTCACAAGATTCACCAGTTCCACCGCCTCACATGCATTCATATTTCCATATTCTCCATTAATCGGAACAATCAGTACATCTATATCTTTAGATGCAGCGTACTGCATCCGGGTACTTTGATAGGATGTATCACCAGAGAAATAAAATAAATGACCTTCTGAACGAACCAGAATTCCTACTGCATCCGGCGCATGATCCCCGTGATCCGCAAATACAGCCTCTATCTCATATCCACCGCACACCTGCTTCGTCCCTTCATCAAAATGTATGAGCTGTTCATCTGAAACTCCCGCCTCCTCGCACATCCGATAGGCGGCCCTAGGCGCCAGTAATCTGGCATTCGGATTTCTTCTCATCATCTCCGGAATCACATCCATATCCAGATGGTCTTCATCATGATGACTGATTACTACAACATCAGGATTCAGTTCTTCCGGCTCCATTACTGCCATCATCAGACGTTTCAGTCCACAGATACGTTCAACTGCATCGGACAGATACGGATCCAATGCCAATATCTCATCGTTACTGTTCTTCAATATAAATCCCGCCTGCCCCAGCCAGAAAATCGCCGTTTCTCCCATTTTCGGATGACAGTTTTCCAGTTTTTCCACAAAACGCATTCGACTCCTCCTTTTCCTGCCTTCTGCATCCACGCACTTCACACATTCTTATTTGTATCTATCCAGCCTGCTTCCGTTTTTCCGATAATAAATAATAGAAAAGCACAAGCCGGCGAGTAATATAACCGCCATAAAATAAAATCCCGCCTGTATACTGAAATACTCTTTCAGCTTTCCCACGATCACCGGGAAAAGGGTCATTCCTACCGCATATACGGCTTGGAAAATCCCCATTGCTGTCGAATAGTATTGTTTCGGAATTTCCTCCATACTTTCGCTGGTAAGAGAAGTAAAGAGGAATCCCATCGCAAAGGCCGCCAGCACCTGGCAGAGCCATATTTCCCACACCTCTGTCATATTTGGAACCAATACACAGTATAAGGCCTGCACCAGAAGTCCCACTGGCACAATACGACAGTGCCCAATACCGGAAAACACCTTTTTGCTGGACAAATAGGAAAAGAATACAGCAAACACGATATAAACGATAGAAGAAGCGCCCTCCTGCCAGTCGGCTGCCCCCATATCATCCATCACCTGCACAGTAAAGGACATACATGTTGCCATCTGCACTCCCTGCTGCAAAAGTGCCAAAATCGAAAAGAACAGAAGCCTTTTCTTTGTAAACAGTGGAATCAGCTCTCTCCGGCTGACTTTTTCTTTTGTATCACTGTGATCCTTCACTCTCAGGGAAAGCAAAGTTCCGATGCCTCCTGCCAGCAGACTGAATCCGCAGATCCACCGCATTCCCACATGTGTATACAGAACAGAGCTCGTTACAAACCCGATTAGAACCCCGGCATTGTTTGCCGCAATAATCTTTCCCGTTGCTGCCTGCAGCGAATCCGGGCCATAAAATCCCATATAATAGACCATATAGGAGATCCATGCAGAGGCTCCAAGCCCGGAGATCAGATTGGCTGACAGAAAACCAGCCGCATTCGGAAATAGCACCCTTATTAAGGATGCTATTCCTACGCAACATATCCCCATTGTAATAATCTTCTTGTGCCCGCCTCCCATATCAGCCATCATACCGACAGGGATCCGGCAAATAATCTGGACAAATCCATATGCTCCGATAATGATACCCGTAATGCCGGCCGGCACTCCTATTCCAGTCAGATAGGTCGTCTGATATGGAATATAGACATACTGTCCGAACCAGAACAGGCAGACAAGGATCAAGATACACCTCATTTGCTGCTTTTTCTCTTTCATAAGAACGGATACACCTCTAATGCATTTTTGTAGTAAATCTTCTCTTTCTCCTCTTCTGTAAAGGTATTATCCTCTGAAATATACTCTGTCAATTGCTTATAGGAATTTGCAGTCAGCACAGAAGGAATATCTGTTCCCCACATCAGCTTGTCTGCTCCTGCGATCTCTTTCGCAATATTAATATAATGCAGTCCGGTGGGATAAGGATATTTCTCCGGGCTTACATTAAACGGGACAGCTGACAGATCAAACCATACATTGTCAAGAGCCAGCATTTTAAGGCTTTCCTCCACAATTCCCGTATCTCTGTCCTTCAAAGTCGGCGCCAGCAGGTGACACACCACAACCTTAAGAGCCGGACACTCTTTGGCGATCTTTCGGACCGCCTCCGGCTGGAAGCTCTCCATGCCCGGGCTTCCTATATCCATCACCATCACCTGTCCGTTGGCCTCACACTTTTTAGCAATAGGCAGGAATATCCCGCCTATATCAAACGGATGATGGTAGGACATAAATCCACCGCCGGAACTCGTCTCAAATTTCATGATCTTAAATCCCAGTTCATTCGTAAGTCTGTCATATATTCTCTCCGCATAACGGGCCATCGGATCAAATGTCCCTGCTCCCACGAACATATCCGGCCATTCTCTCACTGCCTCTGCCACATATTCATTTGCGAAACCATAATAGCTGCCCTGTAAAATAACCGCTTTCTCGACTCCATTTTCCTGTAAAAGTTGGCGGCAGGTCTCGTAGGTGAAGGAAGAATCTCCAAGTCCGGCGGGAATCATCTCTACAATATCTCCATTAGCCCATCTGCCCTTACCATTTCCGATAGGGTACATCTCTCCTTCACCGCGGAATCCTTGTAAATTTTTAAACACATGCACGTGTGCATCTATGATCCTCATAAATT
>JAHZHF010000005.1:0-24099 GCA_019420405.1 Clostridiales bacterium | reverse complement strand
TACTCCTTCCCTGCCTGCTTCTCTGAGGCTGTTGTCTGCCACTCTCAGGCTGTCTTTGCCTTTTTCTTAAAGAAGCCGCCTTTCTGCAGGCCACTCTTCTTATATCTTACATGTGCGTCCAGTGCAACCGCCACTACAATGACGATACATTTAAAGATTCCATGATAATCAGAAGCAACTCCCATCAACCGCAGGCCGTTCTGCACTACGCCTACCAGGAAAGCCCCCCAGATCGCCGCTGCAACAGAGCCCTCGCCTCCCATCAGGGATGCTCCGCCTACTACCAGCGCAGTCAGCACGAAATTATCATATCCCTGTGCCGCTTTCGCTATTGCCTGACGATTCATGCTTGCCAGAACAATTCCCGCCAGTGCCGCAGTAAATCCCGATGCAACATACGCAATAATCGTTACCATCCTGCTTCTGACCCCAGACAGGCGGCAGGCCTCCGGATTGCCGCCCACAGCATATACATTCCGTCCAAGAACCGTTTTGTTTAATATAATATAAGAAATAACAGCCATAAACACCATAATCCATACAGAAAACGGAATACCGAAAAGGCGTCCGCCTCCCAAAAATGCAAAAGATGCCGGTTCCATGCATGGAATGACATTATTTCCTGTCAGGAGCTGCGCGATTCCATATACAATATTCTGAGTTGCTAATGTAATCAGAAATGCCGGTACTCCAAACTGCGTAACTATCAGTCCATGCACAAGTCCCACTGCACATCCAAGCAAAAGGCCTCCTCCAATTCCGATAACCACTCCTGTTGTCGAGTAATCGTGCCCTACGATCTGTGTAACCGCAAGCGCTCCCGCAGCCGCAGCCACAGCTCCTACTGACAGATCAATTCCTCCCAGCAGAATGGGGAAAATTGTTCCACAGACCATAATTCCATAAATTGAAATAGAGAGCAAAATACTTCTGATATTAGAAACCGTCAGAAATACTCCGGGCTGCAAAACTGTCAGAACCAACATTATCACCACAAGGATCCACAGCCGCTGAGATTTTCCAAGTACTTTTTTTACGCTATCAATCTTCATGTTTCTGTGCCTCCTTTGTAAGAATGCCTGACTCTGCCATCAGAATGTCCTCCTGCGTTACCCTTCCACTTGAGAACTCCGTGAAAATCTCTCCTTTTCTCATTACAATGATCCTGTGAGATACTCTCAGAAGCTCCTGCAGATCAGAAGAAACCATGATGACAGCTGTTCCATTTGCAGCCAGGTCATCAAGAATCTTGTAGATCTCATCTTTCGCCCCGATATCAATACCTGCTGTCGGCTCGTCTATAATCAGTATTTTCAATTCACGGCTCAGCCATTTTGCCAATACAGCTTTCTGCTGATTCCCGCCGGACAAGTTTCCTACTGGAATCTGGGAATTATTTGGTTTAATATTCAATCTGTCTACCATTTCCCGGCCAAGTTTTTTCTCCTTGCCCCTGTTTACAAACCCTGCGTTAGCCAAGGTATCATAATTTGTAAGAGCCACATTTTTTTCGATAGACAAAAGCGGGGTAAACCCCTGATTTCGTCTGTCCTCAGGCACAAATCCAAAGCCTTTCCCTATATTTTTTACAATTTGATTGGAAAGAGGACTTCCATCGAACTCAATTATCCCACTGTCATACGGATCTGCTCCGTAAATACAGCGCATAACCTCTGTTCGCCCGGCTCCTACCAATCCGGCGAATCCCACAATCTCACCCTCATGGATCTCAAAACTGATATTTTTGAAAATTCCTTTTCTGGACAAGTTCTCCACCTTAAGCTTAACGGGCGCATCTGATACACGCAGATTCTGCGATGCCGTAGACTCGCTTAGATCTTTTCCGATCATCAGCCTTACCACATCTGCCGGTATGATCTGCTCTTTTGTCAGTACTGCTTCCCTGACGCCATCCCTCAAAACAGTCAGTCTGTCTGACAGGCGGTACACTTCTTCCAGACGGTGTGAAATATAAATAACACTGACACCGTCATCGCGAAGCTGTTCCACAATCTTAAACAGCGCATCTGATTCCTTTGTACTTAGAGATGCTGTCGGCTCATCCATGATGATCAGTTTCGATTCCTCGCTCAGAGCTTTTAATATTTCCACAGTCTGTCTCTGCGCAATTGTCAACGTCTCTACAATAGCATCCGTTTTGATTCCAAATCCATATTTGTCGATAAGATCTTTCACCTTTTTCCGCATCTTTCTGCTGTTTACGATACCCAGTCTGCTCTCTTCTTTTCCAAGCATGACATTCTGCATAACCGTCAGGGTAGGGATGAGGCTCAGTTCCTGATAGATAACGCTGATTCCCAGTTTAGACGCATCGTTCCGGTTGTTAATCTCCACTGGCTGCCCCATCCAGAATATCTCTCCGCCATCTTTCGGATAGATTCCTGTCAGGATCTTTATCAGCGTAGATTTTCCGGCGCCATTCTCTCCCATCAGCGCATGTACCTCACCTGCTTCTACAGAAAAATCAACTTCTTTCAGCACAGCAGCGCCATTGAAGCGTTTTATAATCCCTTTCATTTCCAATAACGCAGACATTACGCTTCACCTCCCGCCATCTCTGCCGCATCTTCTTCCCTTGCCTTCTGCTGGATCCGTTTCTGCATTATATTATTATAAACAGCATCAAAGATGATCATAATGACAATAACAATACCTTTGACAATAAGCTGCGCAGCTGTTGGAAGGTTATATTTCAGGATACCATTCTGCAGCACTGCCATGAAAACAGCTCCGATCGCAGAGCCGAACACATCTCCGCGTCCCCCGGAAAACGCACAGCCGCCGATCACAACCGCAGCTATAACGTCAAATTCCCATCCAGTTCCCAGGTCAGTCGTCACACTGCCAATGCGCCCGATCTGGAAAAGCGCCGCGATTCCACATAAAAATCCAGTGATAATAAATACAATCCAGCGGACCCTGTCTGTATTAATTCCGGACAATTCTGCTGACTTTCTGTTGGCTCCTGTCGCATAGACATATGTACCGAATTTTGTTTTTTTCAGAACGATCTGTCCGATAACTGCCAGTAAAATAAACGCTATTGTCACCAAATACACTCCATTAATACTGCCGCCCAGCAACAGAATATCCTGATTTTCAATCCGTTTATTAGAAATGACTCCCATCTCGCGGATGGTAAACACAAATACCATAGAACGGAATAAATACTGTGTTGACAGCGTTGCAATAAATTCCGGTACTCTCAATTTGGTTACGATAAATCCACTCAGGACTCCGCATAAACTTCCTGTCAGGATAGAAATCAATATAATCAATCCTGCAGATAAATTATAATAATACAGTAGATTAGCACAGAGCATACCAGCGAATCCCACAACAGCACCTGTCGACAGATCGATTCCCGCCGTAATGATAACAAATGTGACGCCGATAGCAATAATGCCATATACTCCACAATCTCTAAGAATATTTAACACATTATCTGCAGTAAAAAACGAATCACTGGTCAGTCCAAACACAAGCATGATAATGACCAGGGATGCGACGGATATAATCCGCCGCATATTCTCCTGTCTCATAGAAAATTCCTCCTAAATTCACAGCTGATTGCTAATCTACTGCTGCCATCTTACTACCAACGCATATCCTCTGTAATTTCTGACAGATTGTCCGCTGTCACAACGATCGGAGCCATTTTTACAATCGGAGTCTCACTCATTGCGCTTCCGGTAATTCCTGACTCTATTGCAAACATCGCCATCTGTGCACAGGAAATTCCCTGCTCATTACAATCTGTATATACAGTTCCTGTACAAAGTCCCTGCTCGATATAATCTAACATCTTAGATTCGCCGTCAACACCCCAGATCTGGATGCCATCTCTGCCTGCTGCCCTTACAGCTTCTGCTGCTCCTTCTGCCATTGCATCATTGTGACAGAGAACAGCGTCGATCTCCGGATATTTTGTAAGGAAATCTGTCATTACTGTATTTGCATTTTCTGTCAGCCACTCGCCGGACTGCTCATCCAGAATTTCAATATTCGGGTATTCCTCTTCCATCACCTGTTTGAATCCGACATCAATCTGCTCGCCCTTTGTCGCTCCCGGTGTGGCAGAGATAATTAATACGTTACCTTCTCCTCCCAGGCTTTCGCCAATCTCACGGGCAATCACTTCGCCGGCCTCAACATCAACTGCTGCTACCAAAGCAGTATGTGTCGTATCAGCATCCAGATTACATGTGATAACCGGAATTCCTGCCGCCTCAGCCTTGTCTACAGAAGAAGCAAGTCCTGCCGCATCAGTTGCCTGAAGAATAATCGCATCATACTGCTGGTTAATCAGTTCATCCATGATCTGAACTTCTGTATCGACTGATGCCTCTCCATCATATACATCAAATGTCACATTTTCAAAACTATTCAGGTAAGATTCCATACCCGCTGCCCATGCAGCTGCACAGGAATCTCCGATAACATTCGGAAGAAATGCAATCTTAATATCTTCTGTATAAGCATCTTTACCAACAGCTGCCTCTGTGGAATCCGCGGCATCTGAAGAACTGCTTGCTTCATTATCCGTCTGCACACTCCCACAGCCTGCGATCATTGTTGCCGCCATAGCGCCTACCAAAAACAGCGATACCACTTTCTTTTTCATAACATTCTCCTTTTCATATAAAATTTTCTCTGACATCGATAATACAATTTTGAATGCATTCATGTATTACTTATTGTATACAATAGCATCATTTGTATATTTTGTCAATATTATCAGCTTACTTTTTCGTCTTTTTATTACTTTTCCCGACTTATTTTCTATTCTTTGATATTTTCAAACAATCTTTCTGATTTTACATCTATTTTTCATTCTTTTTATGTGTATTTTCCACTCTTTCACTCCTAGTATCAACGAGCACTCTTATTACGAAAAGGTAGTCTCTTTCAATAGCTTCTCCCCTACATTTATTACAATTTTCTTGTATATTTTCACCAAAATCTAATACCGCTATTTGTCCGATCTGACAGTGAACATATAATTTAACTTTTGTTATAATATCTAAGTCGGTTAGATTGTTACTCTTTGAGGCATTACTAATGGCACTGGTCACTGAAGGCCGAAGTGTTTATGTCTTGAGGGGTTTTTTTAATTTTTGAGCAGCTGTTCAGACATATTCATCTTCTGCGCAGTGTGCTGTGAGGACAAATCACTTCCGCGGCTTCCTGACAAATGATACAGACCGCCGCGAAAACTGCAGGTGGAGACAGAGATGCGAGTTATCAAGAAATTAAATAACAATTTCGCAATCTGTGTTGATAGTGAAGGGAAAGAGCTGATTGCTGTAGGCAAGGGGATCGGATTTCCGAAGACCCCCTATGAAATCGAAGACCTGAATCTGATCACACGGACATTTTACGACATTGACCAGAAATATCTCGGACTGTTCAGCGAGCTTCCCGAATCTGTGATTCACTTCACGGCGAAACTGGTCGATATCGCCCGGAATGAGCTGAAATATGAACTGAATCCCAATCTGGTCCTGACCATGTCTGACCACATTAATTTCTGTATCGAACGGGCGAAGAAAGACA
The DNA here is from genome assembly GCA_019420405.1 of Clostridiales bacterium. Lineage (GTDB taxonomy): Bacteria > Bacillota > Clostridia > Lachnospirales > Lachnospiraceae > Mediterraneibacter. The sequence goes on along the minus strand of JAHZHF010000005.1, from coordinate 18,522 downwards.
TCTATGTACAGCTTCCCCTGATCTACGAAGTGGAGCAGACATTTCCGGCGGAGGCAAAGATCGGAAAGTATGCTGTCAGACAGATTGAGCGGCGCTTCCATGTGCGGCTGAACCAGAACGAGGCTTCCGGCATTGCCATGAATTTGGTCAACGCCCGCTATAACTCAAAGAGTAAGACGGACGTCACCGAGGATCTGCAAATGCAGTATGATGAAATTCTCGAGGACACCATCAGCATTGTGGAGGACGAAGTAGGGATTCTGATTGAGCGGAATTCTTTCAACTTTGCCAGATATTCGTCCCATCTGATGTATCTGCTTAACCGGATTGCATCCCACCAGACACTGGATTCCGACAACGGGATCATGTACCAGTCCATGCGGGAAGAATTTCCTGAGATTGCGGCCTGTGTTGACCTGATCGACAGATACTTCAGGCGGAAATTAAAAATTACACTTTCTAAAGAAGAAAAACTTTATTTGATTCTTCATATCAACCGAATCTGTACAAGAGAAGGATTGTAACCAACCGGGCATTACCTTCCATAACGGGCTGACTGCGCTTTTGCGGGCCTGTTGTGGAAGGTATTTCCATTTCCGGGGAGGCGCGCGTGCCCCGGAGAGAATCCGGACCCGCACCTGCGGGTCTAAGGGTTTTCAGACAAACATTTCATAATTTCATATTTAGGAGGAAGAGAAAAATGGCTGATAAAAACAGAGAGATCGCCGAGGCAGTCGTATCAGCAGTAGGCGGAGCCGCCAACATTACATCAGTGACACACTGTATGACAAGGCTCAGATTTGTACTCAAAGACCAGAGCATCCCGAACAAGGAGGAAATTGCAAACATCAAAGGTGTGATGGGAACCAACATCGCCGGAGGACAGTTTCAGGTGATCATTGGGAACTCTGTAGGAAATGTATATAAAGAGGTTGTCGCTATTACCGGGGTTTCCGACAATGCCGGCGCAGGAAGCGGCCAGCCCGCGGGAAAAGTAAACCCGGTCACGGCAGCCCTTGATTTCATCTCCGGATGCATGACGCCTCTGTTTACCGCGATCATCGCCGGCGGTCTGATCAAAGTTCTTCTCGTTATCTTCGGGCCGACACTTCTGGGTGGGAGACGCTCCCTTTTACTTCCTGCCGGTGCTGGTTGCCTTCACCGCGTCCAGGAAATTAAACTGCAACTCCTTCCTGTCCGTGATGGTTGCATCCGTGCTGATCTATCCTGATGTAATCACACTGCTTGGAGGCGAGACAGCTACATACCTCTTCGGCATTATTCCGGTGACACATGGAAGCTACTCTTCTTCCATCATCCCGGCCATGCTCTCCACAATTCTCCTGAAATATGTAGAGATCCTGGTCGACAAGATCACCCCGGACTGGTCGAAGAACTTCTTAAAGCCGCTGCTTATTGTGATCATCACTGCTCCCATCACGCTCTGCCTGCTGGCTCCTCTTGGCCTGATGGTAGGAAACGGGCTCCAGTTCGTAATCAATGCAGTGTACGGATTCGCTCCATGGCTTGCGATGCTGCTCTTTGCAGGATTCATGCCGTTTATCGTTATGACAGGAATGCACTGGGCATTCGTGCCGGCATGCCTTATGGCCCTTGCAGATCCGGGATTTGAAATGATGCTTATCCCGGCTATGCTGTGCAGCAACACAGCGCAGGCAGGCGCTACTTTCGGGGTGGCTTTCAAAACAAAAGACAAAGAGATGAAACAGATGGCATTCCCGGCCGCTATATCCGCGCTTCTTGCAGGTGTAACCGAACCGGCAATGTACGGTGTCACTCTGAAATTGAAAAAGCCTATGGCTGCAGCTTGTATTGCCAGCGGTATCAGCGGATTGATCTGCGGGCTGGTCCAGCTGAAGGGTTATGCTTTCGCAACCCCCTGCCTGACAGCGCTTGTACAGTTTATTTCTCCTGACGGAGGAAGCAATTTCATGTTTGCAGTCATCATCTTTGCCCTGTCGCTGGTTCTCTCCTTTGTCCTGTCCTTTATCCTGACAAAGGATGAGGCTCCGGCTGAAAGCACAGCAGGAACCGCACCTGCCGGAAATTCCCCGGCGGGCACAGCAGGAAATGCAGCGGACAGTTCGGATAACGGCGCTGCCCGCCCGCTGACCGTAAAGACAGCTATCGAATGCCCGGTCAAAGGGGAAATCATTCCTCTTTCCGAAGTAAAGGACAATACATTCGCATCCGGAATCCTGGGGGACGGATATGCAGTGATTCCTTCGGAAGGAAAGGTATATGCGCCTTTTGACGGAACATGCGAGAACATATTTGACACGCTCCACGCACTTGGTTTAACATCAGATCAGGGCATTGAGATGCTTATCCATGTGGGGCTTGAGACCGTAACCTTAAACGGAGCGCCTTTCAAAGCCCACATCAAAAGCGGGGAACATTTCAAAAAAGGCGATCTCCTGCTCGAGTTTGATATCGAAGCGATCAAGAAAGCCGGCTGTGAGATCCAAACCCCGGTTCTTGTCACCAACGCAGAGGACCTCGGGGGTGTAACTGTAGAAAATCATAAATTAATTATAGGAGGCTGAGACAATGGGACTTTCAAAAAATTTCTTATGGGGCGGCGCAACAGCCGCCAACCAGTGTGAAGGAGCATGGGACGTGGACGGAAAAGGCGTTTCCGTGTCAGACATCTGCACAGGAGGAAAATTCGGACAGAGCAAGCGGATCACCCCGGTTCTTGAGGAAGGGATATTTTATCCGAGCCGCGAGGGAATCCGCCATTACGAGAGATTCCCGGAGGATATCGCACTTTTCGCGGAGATGGGATTTAAGTGCTACCGTTTCTCCATTGCGTGGACAAGGATCTTCCCCAACGGGGACGAGAGTGAACCAAATGAGGCAGGCTTAAAGCACTACGAGGAAGTGATCGATGAATGCCTGAAATACGGCATCGAACCGCTGATCACCATCTCCCATTACGAGGTTCCCCTCGGCCTGACGAAGAAATGCAACGCATGGACAAGCCGTGAGATGATCGGATATTTCTTAAACTACTGCCGGGCAATCTTTGAGAGATATAAAGGGAAGGTAAAATACTGGCTCACATTCAACGAGATCAACAGCGCCGTCGCTCCTATGGGAGCCCTGTTAAACCAGGGGATCTTAAACGATCTGGAGAACCCGACCGAATTTATGAACCAGCCGGATCTCCCGCAGCAGAGATTCCAGGGACTGCACCATATGTTTGTGGCGTCTGCACTCGCGGTGAAGATGGCTCATGAAATCGATCCGGAATACAAGGTGGGCAACATGATGATCTACTCCGCAAGCTACCCGCTGACCTGCAGCCCGGACGACGTTCTGGCCTGCCAGAGATATAACAGGCTCTACAACTACTACTGTACAGACGTACAGGCAAGAGGCGCTTATCCGTCCTATGCGGATTCTCTGCTCAAAGAGCTTGGTGTTACACTTGTAAAAGAGCCGGGAGATGATGAGATCTTAAAGAACGGTACTGTAGATTTCATCACTTTCTCCTACTATATGTCCTCCTGCCAGACCGCAGATCCTACAAAGAAAAGCGGAGAGGGAAATATCCTGGGCGGAGTGCCAAACCCATACCTGGAAGCTTCTGACTGGGGATGGCAGATTGATCCGAAGGGATTAAAATACGCGCTCAACGACTTGAGCGACCGCTATCAGCTTCCTCTGATGGTTGTAGAAAACGGCCTGGGAGCAAAGGATACCATCGAAGAGGACGGATCCATCAACGATGACTACCGCATCGACTATCTGAGAAAGCATATTGAACAGATGAAAGAGGCCGTAGATGAAGGAGTGGATCTGATGGGATATACACCCTGGGGCTGCATTGACCTTGTGTCTGCTTCCACCGGCGAGTACGCGAAGCGCTACGGCATGATCTATGTACGCCGGTATGACGATGGCACAGGCGATTTTGCCCGCTTGAAGAAGAAATCCTTCTACTGGTATAAACACGTAATCGAGACAAACGGGGAGGAACTCTGATGAACCACGGAAAGGTAATTTTCCTGGACGTAGACGGCACTCTTGCAGACTATGAGGGCCGCATCCCGAAGAGTGCTGCAGCTGCCATCCGCCGGGCCAGAGAAAAAGGCCACAAAGTCTATATCTGCACCGGAAGGAGCCGCGCCGAAGTTTATTCCGGGATCTGGGAGATCGGGCTGGACGGCATGATCGGCGGGAACGGAAGCTATATAGAGAATGACAGTGAAGTAATCCTCCACCGCCATCTCTCAGAAGAACAGTGCCGACAGATCGTGGACTGGCTTCACGGACGCGGACTTGAATTCTACCTGGAATGCAATGCCGGACTGTTCGGGAGCGAAAACTTTGAGACTGCCGGAGAACCGGCAGTCCGGCTCTACAGCCGGCGGAAGGGGAAGGCGGGTTCCGGCCTTATGACCGTAAGGGATGCGTTTCCCGATATGATCTTCGGAGAAAGCCTTTACAGGGATGACGTGAACAAAATCAGCTTCATCCTGAATTCCTATGAGGATTATCTCGCCTCTGCGGATGCTTTTCCCGATCTGAAAGCCGGTACCTGGGGCGGCGCGGGAGAGACAGCTTTGTTCGGCGACCTTGCTTTAAAAGATATCGACAAGGCTTATGCCATGGATATCCTTTTAAATCATCTTGGCGCTTCACCGGATGACGCCATCGCCTTTGGAGATGCGAAAGTGGATATCCCCATGCTGGAACATGCGTCCATCGGCGTTGCCATGGGGAACGGCGGGCCTGAGATCCGGGCCGTGGCCGATTACGTGACAGACGACGTGGAGCACGACGGGCTGCGGGACGCATTTTCCCATCTGGGGCTGATTTGACTGAAAAGTTTGATTGGGGACAGGGTATAATCCGTCTCCTCTCCAAACACTATAGCGGCGTCATGCTGCACTTCGTCAGTCTCCCCTGTCTTATTCGCCGTCAGCACCCCCTCCGGCATTCCCGCCGGAATTCTCCCGGTTGACTGCTGCTCCATGAGAAGCTCCAGCATCTCCTCCGACGCGCTCTCTGAAACGCACGTACCATTGTATATGGATTCTAAAAGTGCTCCGCAGTCCTCCGCACTTGTATAGTTTTCCTCATCCGACGTACTTTCCGAGACACTGTCCGACGGATGGAACGTGTGGAAGATCCCCGTATTTTCATATCCTGACGCCTGAATATACTCTTCCACCACAGCGCACCCTTCCGTGAAGCTCAAAGACGCGCTGTGCATCCGCACCAGTTCGTTGTAGGATTCGTTATCCGATACTGTAATCATGTTTGTCAGAAGCTCCTCTGTCCTGAGACTGCTCTGTTCTGTGCTCCCGCTGTAAATGCTGCCATTTTCCACAATCTGATCCATATATTCATATGTGCTCTGCATGACAAAGAGTTTAATCAGGCTGGCAGCGTACATCTGCTGGCTGTTGACAGAAATCTCCGTCTCCGTGCCCAGATCCTCTACATAGATACTCCAGGTTCCGTCTGCGGCGGCGGCCATACTCTCCAGTTCTGTCTGAAGGGCTTCCATCCGCTCCAGCGCCGCCTCCAGTTCGGCGTCGGCCGCCGTATCCTGGATCACAATATCCTCAGCCGTACCGCCATCTGTCCCCGATTCCGCCTCTTCCTCCTCAGCGGCCTGCTGTTCTGTGCTTTTACTCCCACCGTCTCCCGCCGACATCCAAAGATATACTCCCGTGCCGGATATGAGCGCTCCGGTGCCCATAGACAGCAATAGAACAGGAAGGGCTCGCAGCCACGCCTCCTTTCTGCTGATCCTTCGTCTTTCTTGTCTTCTTTTTCTTCGTATCATCAATATGTTCCACTTCCTATACATTTTTCCACAGGCATTAACAAGATATCTTTTCCTCAGGGCCGCTCTCCTCCCCGGATGTCTCCATGGCCGCCTTCGCCGGCAGCATCAGTCCCCTGCAATAGCTCCTCCCAGATCCGCTGCAGTTCCGGTCAGCACTTCCGCTGCCGCATCCGGGTCGAACCAGATCTTCGCGATATCTCTTCCGATCTCCGCCGCATAAGAAGAACTGTAACCATTTACAATCCGCACGGCCACCGCGATCTCCGGATTATCCGTCGGCGCATATCCGACAAACAGCGCATGATCCGGATGAATCTCGCTTTGCTGCGCGGTTCCGGTCTTTCCTGCCATTGAAAAATCAATACTGTCAAAGGTGGAGGAATCAGACACCATCTGTTCCATCCCGGTCTGTACCAGGTTCCATGTCTCCGAACTGATGTCACTCATCTGACTGACGGTCTCCGATCCGTAATCCTTGATCAGAGTACCATCTGAAGCCGTTGTTTTATCAATCAGAGACAGGTCATATACTGTCCCTCTGTTTGCCACTGCCGACACATAGCGGCAGAGCTGGCTTACCGTATAGTTGTTCGTGCCCTGGCCGATGGCGGACTGAACTGCGTACTCTTCAGAGATCTCCGGTTCCGCTTCCATGATCTCGATCCCGGAAGTCTCCCCAAGTCCGAACATCCGGGCGTACTTTGCCAGCGTCTCGATTCCCAGATCACTGTCGTATGTCCCGTTCTCGTCTGTCCCCAGCCGATAGCCCGTCTCGTAGAAAAAATCATTGCAGGATTCCCGGAGCGCTCCAACCACACTGAGGGAGCCGTGCGCGCCTGGGTAGATCCAGCAGTTCGGACTGGGCGTCACCTTTGTAAATGTCCCGCTGCAGTAAATCGTGCTTCCCGAACTGATCACTCCTTCCGTCAGCCCCGCAACCGCAGTCACCATTTTGTAGGTAGAACCCGGAGCGGTCTTCTCCTGTGTCGCGTGATTATAAAAGATATTGTTCATCCCGCTGACCAGGTGACTGTAATATTCCGTGTCCATCGTATTAGCCAGCCGGTTGCTGTCATACCCCGGATAAGATACGCATGCCAGCACCTCCCCGGTCTGCGGATCTGTGACAACCGCCCCTGCGGAACACGGTTCCAGAGCAAGCTGTCCCGGCGTAATTTCCAGATTTTCAATCCGGTCACACAGCCATTCATAAGCGCTTACAGAGCCGGACAGAAGCCCGTTGTATAACTCCTCATTCATCTCCAGCACTCCCTGCTCGTATGCAGCGGCACAAAGAAGTGCTCCGGAGATTGTTCCATCGTGGATCAGGCTGTCATAGATGAGAAGATCCATTCCCGTATCATCATTTATCGTCTCTTCAACATAATTTACAACCGCCTGATAAATCTCCTCCGAACTTGAATAGGAATCTTCCTCCAGAAGAGACGTGTCGATCCAGTTCTGTGATATCGCGTAATGCAGATACTCATACAGGCTTATACTTCCCTCCGTCCAGGCAGCGTAAGTCTCGTCCGACTCATCAGCGTCATCCGTATTCAGGATTTCATTCTCTTCCAGCACATCATCAGCCACATAGTCCATATATTCCTGCATATCACTGCTCAGGTCCTCATAAGCAGAAGCGCTGCTGCTGTTAAGCTGTTCCAAAATCTCAGAGACAGCGGTCTCCTTCCCTGCCGTAAACAGACCAAGAATCGTCTGTTCCGCTGTCCCTGCGTCCTTTTCCGAGAACTCCGTATAATCCAGAATCCAGTTTCCGATAAACGAATAATAAGCGTCTCCCACCGGGATCTTAATATCGCTTGTATCCTCCTCCACCGACGGATCATACTCAAGCACATTGGTCAGCTTCGACAGGATGATGCCGGCCAGCTTCTCTTCAATGAGCCGGTAAGTATACTTCTGCAGATCGCTGTCGATCGTAAGATAGATATCGTTGCCGGCCTGCGCCTCCGTAGTACTGACCGTATCCGTTACATTCCCCACATTGTCCACATAGAACGTGGTTTCCCCTTTCACGCCCCTCAGCGTCGAGTCAAATACCTGCTCCAGCCCGGTCTTCCCCACAATGTCCGTCATGGAGCAGTTCTCCTTCTCCTCCTCGTCAAGCGCTTCGTACTCCTCCTGGGAAATCTGCCCGGTATATCCGATAATCGATGAAAAATACTCAGAATCCACATATTTTCTCACCGAATCCTCTTCTACATCCACTCCGGTCAGAGTATCTTTATTCTCCATAACTGCGGCCACTGTTTCCGCGCTTACGTCACTTGCAACCGTGGCGGAGACATATTTCTGATAATTGTTCAGCCTCATAGCGTAACGCATGTTGATCATTTTCAGGATGTATTCCGGTTCCAGCTCATCCTCATCAAGCCCGTATCCGTAAGTCTCATCCGCACAGAGATAGTGGATGAGTTCTTCCGCAGTCTGGTTCTTCTGCTCGTCTGACAGATCGTCCGTCGATGAGTAACCGTAGACATCAGCTACAAACCGGAGTCTCTGCGTCTCGTTTGTCTGCGTGAACTGATAGCTGCCGTCTGCGTCAAGGCTGATGCCGAAAGTATCAATAATGGAATCGCCATTCGATTCCACGATCTCAATCAGCTTTTCCAGTGTACTGTTCAGCGTCTCATTCTTCTCGGAAACAGACAGGCTGGAGGAAGTGGTGTCCTCTATCGTCACAGAATAGGCCAGATCGTCGTACGCGAGAAGATTCCCGTTCCGATCGTAAATGCATCCGCGGGTCGCGCTAATCTCTTCCGTTTTCCGAATCTGCAGCTCATACTGCTCGGCATACTCTTCCCCTTTTATAATCTGAAGGTAAAAAAGCCGTCCGATCAGCACGGAAGAAGACATACAGAAAAGGATCAGAAGAACCAGAAGACGCGAGGCAAAAAGCCTGCGCCCTGCTCTTTTGGTTCTTTTCACCGCATATTTTATTTCATAAAAAAGCTTCTTAAAAATCATACACACTCTCTGCCATTTACCAGTATCTGCGGTACCACGGTGAACCGTACACATCGGAAATTTTCACCACATCTCCGGTCTGCGGCGCATGGATCATCTGGCCGTTGCCGATATAGATTCCTACATGAGTTCCATAGCACACAATGTCTCCCGGCTGGGGATCACTTACCGCTACGCCGCAGCCTCCCTGTTCCTGGGAAGTTCTCGGCAGTGATATGCCCGCCGCCTGATGGCAGTACTGGACCAGACCGGAACAGTCAAGCCTGACGCCCGGCGTTGTTCCGCCGCGGCCTCAGCGGCAGCCTGAATCAGTTCGTCAAAATTGTCAATCTGAGCGCTCTTTTCCTCCAGTTCGGCGTTTAACTCCTGCTCCTGTTTTTCATATGAATTCTCCTTCTCATCCGGTTCATCTTTTGCCGCTCTCCTTTCTTTTGTGCCTCCTGTTATTCCTCCTTCGCGCTGTCAAGCACAACAGAATTTACCGCCTCCTTAAACGATACTACGTCTTCACGATTTACAGGATCCATTTCTTCCCCATCCAGTACAGGAATACAGTAAGTACCGTCATACTGGTAGAACACAAGTTCCACTTCTGTATAGTCTTCCGTATTCCGGTGGAAGGTTATCTTAATTTCCTCCTTGCTGCTTCCGAGAGAGATCTCTTCCTCCACATCTTCCGCAGCCGTTATGCCGGAAAGCTCATCAAGCGCATCCATAAACTCAACTTCCTGGCCATCCAGAGTAAAGGTGTATTCCGTTTCCTCATCGTCCCCGCCGCTGCTTTCAACCTCAACGGTATACCGGTTTCCATCTGTTTCAATATCTATGCTGTCCACGGTGGACCAGTCAAGAAGGATAACTTCGCCGGGTTTCAGTTCGTCGTATGATGCATTCACCGCCGCATCGTACACATCGGAACTCACGGTGCACACGATCTGGGAATCTGTTACCCTTGCGTAGCAGGTATCGTCCACTTTCGCAAGCTCATAGGAAAACTCATGACTCTCTCCCTCTTCATCCGTATAGTTCATCTGAACCACAGCTTCCGGATCATCCAGGCCGTAAGATTCCAGCGCGGAATCATCCGCGTTGTAGCTGACACATTCCTCCCAGGAAAACGCAGAAAGTGTATCGAACATGGTTTCGGTATTTTCATTGTCCAGGTTCCGATACTCATCCTCCCCGTCTTTCAGAAAATACGTGTACTCGCCGCTGTAGCAGTATCCGCTGTCTTCCTGATATACGATCTCGAGAGAATTCTCATTGTCGATATTCATGGCTGTCACCGTCTCCGCTTTCGGGATCTCGTCCGTCTGCACAAGGTCGTACAGCGTATAGGAAATCTTATCAATCAGTTCCGAATCCGTCAGATACACATAATCATCTCCGGTAGAGATATACACCTCTCCGTCCGTAAAGCTTTCATCCCCTATGGAGATTTCCCATGTTTCGTCCGCTGTTTTTACAGTGAACGTGTACGCGGGGGAATCAAGCCCGTAGATTCCCAGACTGCTCACGTCCTCCACTCTTTTGTCAGAAGTAATGGACGAGAGATCTTCCGCGATATCGGACAGCTTCTCCTGGTCAACAGGCATGGCATCATCCGATTCATATTTCCATTCCTCATCTTCATAAGTGAACGCCACTTCCCCGTCGTAATTCCAGGCAAGATATGTAATCTCAGCGCTGTCCACATTGATGATCTCCGTCTCAGTCCCTGTCATCTTTTCTTCAAAATCTATTCTGGAGATTCCGAACGCTCCTGCAATGCATACTGCCAGTACTGCAAGAAGCACGGTTAATCTTTTCTGCCTTTTCATCTGCGTCTCCTCCTTACTGCAATCACAATTCCGACTGCCAGATAAGCTGCCGGGATCACCGCGATTGTTATTACCTTGATATAGGTGGAATCACTTGTGCTTATCGTCAGGTATTCGTAGGAAAGACTCTTGGAGCGGACAGAAATACTGTTATCCTGTTCCGACATCATTTCCAGCGCGTTTAATACAAAGTCTTCATTTGCGTCAGAGGACAGTTCGTTGTAAGCCTCGTCCAAAATCTCTGAGGATGCGATCCACACCAGCTGCGACTGTTTGTCGTCCTCCAGATCTTTTGTAACCTGAACCGCAAGCGTCAGAGGCCCTTCGATATCGCCGTCTTCTTTCTCATAAGTCGAAATATTATACCCCTCTTCTTTTAAGAAGGAATCCTCCGAGGATGTAAGCAGCGCGGTCACTTCCGCGTCACTGTCTGCTTCTGAGATGTCAAGCGCTTTGGCAACCGGCAAAATTACATTATAGTTGTCTGAAATGAGAGGATCTGTAATCTCGCTGGAGCCCATCTCCGGCATCAGAAGCACCGGACTTCCAAATACATAATGATCCGTGCTCTCTTCAACCACAACGCCTTCCTGAACCGTGATGCCGTAATGCTCTATGACAGCATTTAAGTTTGGAAGTTCATCTTCCTGTACAGTTCCGCTGATCACCAGCAGTCTGCCGCCGTTGTCCAGATAGTCGATGAGCATATCCCTCTCCGTCTCAGAAATATCTGTGGAAGGCGCATTGATGATAATGCACTCCACCTCCTCGGGAACGGACTCGTAACTTAAAAGGGACAGTGTTTCCGTCTCCAGGTTGTCTCTCTCCAGAGCACTGGCAAATCCGTCGGAAAATGCTTCCTCCCCGTGTCCCTCCAGTACGTGAATCACCGGAAGCTCATCCGTGATACAGTATGAAATTGCAGAGGTTATCAGGCTCTCTCCTGCGAATTTGGCAGAATCCGTATAGGAAGAATAATAGGAATATGAACTTGTCTCATAAATATCCTCGTAACTGATATAACGGCATTTATCCCCGCATTCCACAATAATTGAATTGTTATATATCGTTTCATCCGTATATGCATTGGTAAAATCAGGATTGAGATCCGGATCCTTCTTTACGATCGTGATTTTGTCACAGTAATCCTCATAGTTATAAAGAAGCTTCTCCACATACTCATCCTCATTGCCGCTGGTGACAACCCAGTAGATTGTGATGTCCTCTTCCACTGTTCCGAGCAGCACCCTTGACTGGCTTGAGATGGAATAAAGCTGATTGGCTGTCAGGTCTTTCTGCACATATCTGTCCGGAAAAAAGCTGAGGGCAAAGTTGACCGTAACCAGAATCGCCAGCACAACCGCTGTCACAATAAAGCTGTAAGTTCCTACCTTGCTTGACCGTGTTCCGAACTCTCTTTTTATATTCTGAATGGACTCTTTTAATGGATTTTTCATTAGTTATATCTCCTTTTCTCGAGTGACTGTACGGTCAGGAACAGGAAAAAAGCGATCACACTGATGAAATACACCACATGCGTGTAATCGAATACCCCGTCCACAAATTCATAGAACCTCTCATAGACCGAAAGATTTTCCAGAATCTTCGGAAAAAGACCCTCGAACCATTCCGAATGATAGAAATACAGTCCAATCGTAACCGCAGCCGCCGTAAACCCGAAGCCCTGAGCCAAAATGTCATTTCTTGTCATATGGCGGATCAGAAATGCTATAACCACTTCCAGCACAACGAGCGCAAGAAGCGATCCGTAAGCGGATGATGTGGCATATTCCGCAAGCGTCACCATATAATAGTTCACCACCATAACCGCAAAACAGATTCCTGCTGCCATAGGCTGCGACTCTGTGATCGAAGAGATAAATATCCCCATAGACAGGAGCGCCGCCGCTGTCATAATATATCCGAAAATTGCTCCGTAGGACGTAGGGAGATACAGGTTTCCGTAATTTTTCAAAATCACCGGATATACGGCTGCAATGCACACCGGAAGTACAGAAGTGATAAAAACCGCGAGAAATTTTCCCACAACGATCTGTACTGTCGATATCGGGAGGGAATAGAGAAGCTGGTCTGTTTTCTGTTTCTTCTCCTCCGCGATGATCCTCATCGTCAGAATGGGGATCGTAATAATAAATGCAAAAGAAGCTCCTGCAAGTGCAAACTCATAGTTTGCGTATCCCGCTGTCAGATTGTAGTACATCATATATACAGCGATAAAAATCAGGGTAAACGCCCCGTACACATATGCGGTCAGGCCGGTAAACATCAGCCTGAGCTCATGTCTTAATACTGCCGTCATTCTTTCTCCTCCTCTTCCTCGCCGGAATTTTCTTTTTCTTCCTCCTCAGAGCTGGTCAGCTCGATGAAGATCTCCTCCAGGTTTGCCTTTACGATATCCATCTTAAGTACGGCCCGCTTTACTTCCGCGAACTTAATTGACAATACCCGCATAATAGACGATACCTTCTCCGGGGCCGTCTCTATCCTGATCTGAAGCATTCCTCCCTCTCCGTCTTCAAACGCCACATCTTCGATGCCCTCTATTCCTGCGAGCACCTGTTCCGCCTCTTCTTTTCCGGCGTCTGTGAGCATCTCAATGGCTGATTTGGGCTGGAACATCTTCTCCAGATTCTCCGCCGTGTCATACGCGATCAGTTTTCCCTTCGATATGATCAGAATCTCATCGCACATGTTCTGGACTTCTGACAGGATATGGCTGCTCAGAATTACCGTGTGTTTCTGGCCCAGAGACTTGATGAGATCTCTAATCTCCACTACCTGGATCGGGTCCAGTCCCACAGTCGGCTCATCCAGGATAACCACCTTCGGGTTGCCGATCAGCGTCTGGGCAATCCCCACCCTCTGCTTATAGCCTTTGGACAGATTCTTAATCAACCGGTCCGCCACCTCCGTGATCTGCGTCTCTTTCATAATTCTTTCAATCTCATCCCGGATATGAGCTCTGGGAATCTTTTTTGCTTCTGCCACAAATCTCAGATATTCCCTGGGCGTTTCTTCATAATAAAGCGGAGGCTGCTCCGGAAGATATCCGATCATCCGTTTCGCCTCTATGGGATTGTCAAAGATATCAAATCCCGATATTTTTACGCTCCCTTCCGTGGCGGAAAGACAGCCCGTCATGATATTCATCGTAGTGGATTTTCCCGCGCCGTTCGGGCCGAGAAACCCGCAGACTGTTCCATCCTTGATGGAAAAGGAAATGTTGTCCACTGCTTTGTGATCGCCGTAATACTTCGTCAGATTCTTTACTTCAATCATGTTTCTTATCCTTTCTTCTATTTTTCCCCGCTGCTTTCCTCTCCTGCTCGTTTCCGCGCAGAAATCTTATCCTGGCCCTGTCATTGATCTTCATAAGCCTCCCTCTTCTGTCTTTTGGATATTTTCTTTTCTCAGCCCACTCTGCGTATTCATCTGCCAGCTTTATCTCTTCTCCTCTGTTTTGTGTGCTTTTCTTCCATCCCTTTTTTCCAGATATTTCATAGCCTCCTGACACGCTCCCTGACGCGTCAATTCCGCGATTGTCTCCATGTCCTCCATCTGATATCTCACATTCATTCACTCCCTGCAGTCCGGTTTATCGTAAGGAATTCACTGAAATCATACTTGTAAACCCTGTATATGTAATTTTTTGCCAGCTCCATCTCAAACTCCCTGATCAGATTGCCCTCAGAATCATATTCTCCGAAAACACCGGCCATCCCGGAATCAATGACGATATTTTCTCCATATTCCTGAGCGCTGCTTACATAAGCGGAAAAAGGAACTTCAAATGATTCAACCAGCGTATATGTACCCTCAGTTTCGTCCACTAAATATTTGTAATACAGGGAAGTCTCTCCTGTCTCCATAGAGGTCTCTATCCCTTCTATCAAAGTCCAGTCATAATCCCTGGACTCGCTTCCACCGAAATTGTTGTTAAACATATAGAGGTAATACTGTCCTTCGGGAAGTGTGTCATCCTCCACGTAAGTCACCGTGTGCTGGCCTCCCGTATCTGAAAATGTACCGCCGCTTTCATCTTTCTCAAGAAGAAGCTCCTCGTATCCCGTACCCTCCCAGAACTCTTCGGTTCCGATCATATAATCTACCGTCGGTTCTGAGAAAGCCCCTGATATCTTAAGGATTGTGGACGTCTCCCTTGAGCTTAAAATCAGAGTTTCATCTTCCAGATACTGCAGAGTGTTAATATGAATCCAGTCCAGATCTCCATCTTCCGCCACGCTGCAGGACTCCTTATAGTCCGGGAACAGTTCTCCCAGATCGAGAACCCCTGTGATCTCTCCCGATTCCCCATCCAGCCGGATCACAATATCTTCCACACTGTCCTTCTCCGTATCGGTAGCAAGGACAAGAAGCTTGCCGTCTGCGTCGAATGCATAGTCATGATGAAGCTCATAAGTTCCTGTATCATATATCTTCTCCGCCATTCCCAGACTGTTAACCGCCGCGATCTTTGTCTCGGAAATGCTGTAGTACATCAGCCCATCGCGGAATAGCAGCCGGTGGCTCCGGTACCCGATCAGCGGCACCTCGCCTCTTAAAACACCGTCATTGTCGTAATAGTACATAAAATCCAGTTCATCGCTGTCATTCCCGAGGATCACATAAAGACCGTTTTCAAGCTTCTCAGACGCATTCTCCAGGTCATCTTCCGTGCGAAGCCTCACCTCCTCACTGCCGGCCGTATCTGCAGTATCCTCAGTGTATTGATACTCCTCTGCACTTCCGTCTTCATAGCTCACAGTGAACGTAACCGTATTTTCCATATCCGGCACAAGCCCGATCACCTGAAACTCATGTTCCGTCCCGTACTCTTCCTCCGACGCGGGTGACGCGGAAAAATCTAAGATATCCTCGTCTTCAACAGATACGGTATAAGATACTCTGGCCGCATCCTCCGTCTTAAAATAAACGTAAAGGGACAGGGAATTCGTTCCATATGGATTTGGCTCAATAAGCATAGCATCCTCTGTATAATTTCCCGAACTCTTCGCATTATCAAGCCGTGTCTGAACACTCTCCTGATATTCCTCTGTATAGATCCTGCTGATCCTTTCCTGCTCTTCGGCCAGCGCATCTGCCTCATCTTCTTCTGTCTGTCCCCGGGCACCAAAGGCTGATACGATTGCCGCCCCGGCTGCACATATAACAAGAGCTCCCGCCGCTGCAGCGATAAAAATACGTTTCCGGTTCGGGCGCCTTTTCCCAAATAGCTTCCGGTATTTTCCCATTGATGCTGATTCCTTTCCTGGTTCGGTTTTACGAATGACGAGGGCTGAACTTTTCCATAGCAATTCAGTTCCCTTCTGAATATTGTATGGACAGAGCCTAAAGCCAGCCTAAAGGCCGCAGTGAACAAACTGTGAAAAAGCTCTATAATCCAAAGGGGATGTCCTTATATAACAAACCGCAATAGTCCCTCTCTCTTCATTCTTTATTCGTAACAGTTCAGCCATCTGTCGTCAGGCGCAGGATTTATGCTCGCATAAGAATCCTGCGCCTGATGTACAGATGAGCTGAGCGCCCGTCTATGAGTAAAACAGCGGCGGTAGCCGCAATTAGCACGAAGTGCGGTTTTACGAATGGCGCGGGCTGAACTGTTACCTTTATTCGCCATATTATCATCGTTTTGATTGACATTGTAAACTTAAACAGATATAATAATATTGAAAGGCGGTGATTAGATGGCTACAGTACCTACTCAAATCAGAATCGATGCAGATATCAAAAAGCAGGCCATAAATTTATTTAACGACCTTGGCCTTGACATGTCCGGCGCAGTGAATCTGTTCCTACATCAGTGTGTCCTCAGGGGCGGACTTCCCTTCAGTGTCGAGATGCCTCGCTACAATCAGCGCACACTTGATGCTATGGATGAAGCCAGACGCATTTCCCATGATCCTGACGTCAGAGGATATACCAGTATGGATGAACTTAGAAAGGCACTTGAAGAATAGTGTATACAGTAAAATTTACAACTGCTTACAAAAAGAGTTATAAACTCATGAAGAAACGTGGTCTGGATCTTACACTTCTGGACAATGTTGTTGATATGCTGCGTCAGGGCAGACAACTCGATGCGAAATACCGCGATCATGAATTAAGCGGCAAATTAAAAGGTTTTCGGGAATGTCATATCAAGCCGGACTGGCTTCTGGTCTATCTGATCGAGAATGACATTCTGACACTTACGCTTGTAGACACTGGAACACATGCAGATATTTTTAAGCTTTAGAAGTTAGACGGAATATTCCATCATGGAAGTTCCGTCTCATTTGTATGTCATCTGTCACTAAATAAGCGGGAACAAAGTGGACAAGCCCACTTCAACTCCTCTTCCCCTCAATTTTGAGGGGCTTGAACACTTTGTGCGCCGCCGCAATACCGCAAAGCGGTAAAATATCCCTGTTGCGGCGTGCGCATCCCGCCCGGAGGGTTTTTATTTCATAGGGAACGCAGTTTCCTATAAAATAAAAAAAGAGGCCAGATTTCACTCTGACCTCATAAGAAATACCCCTGATTTCTCTTGGCATCTACAACATCTAGTGTACTGTATCATTCACATATCAATTGATACCTCTTCCAGCATCTGCGCCGGATTCTCCGCGGCCTTCACTTTCCCGAACGCCATAACGATCACACCCTCCTCATCAATCAGGTACGTGGTGCGGACAACTCCCATTGTCTTTTTCCCGTACATGTTTTTCTCTTTCCAGACGTCATAAGCCTGAATACAGCTCAGCTCCGTATCCGAAAGAAGAGTAAACGGAAGGCCGTACTTTTCCTCGAATTTCTTGTGGGATGCCACACTGTCTTTGCTCACGCCGATGACAACCGCGCCCTTTTCCATAAACTGGGGATACAGCTCTCCAAAGCCGCATGCCTGCTTTGTGCATCCCGGCGTATTGTCCTTCGGATAAAAATAAAGAATCACCTTTTTCCCCCTGTATTCCTCAAGTGTATGCATCTGTCCATTCTGATCCGGCAGTTCAAATGCCGGAGCTTTCGTTCCTGTCTCTAACATGGTTCTCCTCCTTATTACAATTTCACATTTATTTCTGTCTCTTTTTTATTCCCTTTTCCATCACATAATTCGTCAGCAGAACTCCAGCTCTTTCTACCTGCTGTTCCTTCACTGCCCGGTATCCCCGGCTGAGAAAAAAGGGACGGGCAGTGATGGAGGCATGTGTTGTAATTTTTACTACGCCCGGCCGGCTTGCAGCTTCTGACTCAAGCACATTGCAAATAGCCGTTGCGATTCCCTCCCTCTGATGATCTTTATGTACATAGAGCCTGTCCAGGTAACCCGTTTCGTCCATATCCCCGAAACCGATGATTTCCTCTCCGGACACAGCCACCAGAGTGTCGTGCTCCCGGAATGAACGGTCCCATGCTTCCAGGTCAACTTTTCCCGCAGCCCATGCGTTTACCTGCTCTTCCGTATAATCCGCCCGGTTCACCGTATGCACCGTGTCATAGAAAAGCCCTGCAATGGCGGGGCAGTCCGAATTTTTATATTTTCTCAGCTCAAACATGTCTGCTCACAGATCCTTCCTGGATTTTTATTCATATTATCTGACAAACCTCATTATAGCATTCAAGATTATCCGGTGTCTATCCCCGGTCGGCAGAATGTATCAGTTCAGCTATTTAGTTCATCAACTCCCGTGTGTAAAACATCCGAAAACAGAGCTGATTTTCAAACGTATTCTGCGGGGATGGAGGACGGCTCTGGGCTTCGCTCCAGGGAATAAGGGAAACTACAAAGTACCGGATACGGATTAAAAGCAAGGACAGCCGGGGCTTAACTCGCTGACGCTCAGACAAGCGCCCCGTCTGCCC
>JAHZHF010000049.1 GCA_019420405.1 Clostridiales bacterium | reverse complement strand
CGGCCGGAAGGGTTTTCGAATTCGATAGCCCTCAAGCCGCGCCATTACTGCGTTTGTCAGCCTGTTTAGGCAGTAACACTTCCGTCAGGAAATGTGCAGGAAGCGGAGCGGACGGCAGGAGTACACTTTCTGGGGAAGGAGACAGCCGGGAGATATGACTTTGGAGGAATCTGTCGGAAGATCTTAGAAGGCGAAGAGGTGTTGTTAAGCGGCGGGCAGGGATTGTCTGAGTGAAACGAGTTGCCCTGCGCGCCGCTTTGCTGTTAAACAACTCTTCGGATTCTTAGATTCTTCCCAGATTCCGGAACGGAATATCGAGCGGCTGTCTCCTTCTACAGAATATGTCTTTTTAAACGTTCCGCCCCGCTTCCGGCCGTTTTTGAAGGAAAGTGTTATTGAACTAAATATCTGCTCGATTCGACAAATCCTGATTTTCTTCTTCCTTTTATCAGAGTAACGTGATATAATGGCGTGGACTGCGTTAAGAAGTCGTTAAAAAAATATCAGAAAGGAATGAACATCATGGACAACAAGAATGAGTTCAAGCCGTATATTCCGGCGGATAAAGTCGTTCCGGAGTTTACGGTCACATCCATCGTGATTGGTATCATCCTTGCGGTTGTATTCGGCGCAGCGAATGCATATCTTGGACTTCTCGTTGGTATGACGATTTCCGCTTCTATTCCGGCGGCAGTTATCTCAATGGGAATTATCCGTGTGATCCTCCGCAGAGATTCCATTCTCGAGAACAACATTGTACAGACTATCGGCTCTGCCGGTGAGTCTCTGGCAGCAGGAGCGATCTTTACCCTCCCTGCATTATTCTTATGGGCAGAGGAAGGCAAGATCGAATTCCCGAGTATGATAACAATTTTCTTTATCGCTCTGTTCGGTGGTCTCCTCGGCGTATGCTTTATGGTTCCGCTTCGTCAGGCTCTGATCGTTGAAGAGCACGGAACGCTTCCGTTCCCGGAGGGAACTGCATGTGCAGAAGTCCTTCTTGCAGGTGAAGAAGGCGGCTCGAAAGCCGGTACAGTCTTTACCGGACTCGGAATCGCGGCAGTATATAAATTTATCGCAGACGGATTAAAGCTTTTTCCGAGTGAGATCGGATACGCATTCAAAGGATATGCGGGATCTCAGATCGGTATCCAGGTGCTTCCGTCACTTGCGGGTGTCGGATTTATCTGCGGACCTAAGATTGCAAGCTATATGCTTGCCGGCGGTACTTTGAGCTGGTTCGTACTTATGCCGGCGATCGCTCTGTTCGGTGGGGACGCGACGATCTTCCCTGGTACAGATCCGATTTCCTCTATGCCTCCGGGGGATCTTTGGGGCAATTACATCAAATACATTGGTGCAGGTGCCGTGGCAACCGGCGGTATCATCAGTCTGGTTAAGACTTTCCCGCTGATTATCCGTACATTTAAGCAGGCAATGGCAAGCATGAGCAAAAAGCACGCGCAGCAGAATACACTGCGTACACAGCAGGATCTTCCGATGCCGGTGCTGCTCGTTATTCTTGCGGCTATTGTTGTGCTGATCTGGATCATCCCGACATTCCCGGTAAGCCCGCTTGGCTCACTGATCATCGTGATCTTCGGATTCTTCTTTGCATCCGTATCCTCACGTATGGTAGGTCTGATCGGTTCTTCCAACAACCCGGTATCCGGTATGGCGATCGCTACACTGATCATTGCCACACTGCTTCTGAAAGCTACAGGAACAGACGGAACGACAGGTATGGTCGGTGCGATCGCGATCGGCGGCGTTATCTGTATCGTTGCTGCTATTGCAGGTGATACATCACAGGATTTGAAGACAGGTTTCATCGTAGGAGCTACACCGAGGAAACAGCAGCTTGCTGAGATGATCGGTGTCGTTGTATCCGCAGCGGCAATCGGCGGCGTTCTTTACCTGCTGAACGAGGCATGGGGATACGGCGGTGAGGAGATCCCGGCAGCTCAGGCTACAATGATGAAGATGCTCGTTGAAGGTATCATGAATGCAGACCTTCCGTGGGCGCTGATCTTTATCGGAGTCTTTGTGGCAGTTGTTGTTGAGATTCTGAAAGTTCCGGTAATGCCGTTTGCAGTTGGTATGTATCTGCCGTTCAGCTTAAGCGCTGGTATCATGGCAGGTGGGGTTGTCCGCTTCATCGTTGAGAAGATCAAAGGTACGGACGAGGAGAAGAAAGAGCGTGCGGACAGAGGTGTCCTCTTTACTTCCGGTATGATCGCCGGAGAGGGTATCATGGGTATCGTTCTTGCGGTTCTCGCCGTTTTGGAAGTGGATTCCGCAATCAATGTGACTGCAAAACTGAATATTACAGTTCCTCAGATTGTAAGTCTGATTATCTTCGTGCTCCTTCTGGGCTACCTGTTCAGAGTATGTATGAAGAAATCAAAATAAGTAATAATTCTGCAAAACACGCGGAATATGAAAGCCGGATGACCGGCATGGAAACAGCCTGTATCTTGCAGGCTGTTTCTTTCTGTGATATGATGCTTGTGAACAGCAGGCTGTACCGGGATTCACAGGTGAATCCCAGATGAGAGAAAAGGGAGAGGACATCTCTAAAAATCATGAGTAAAAAAATCAGTAAAAATTATTTGGATTATGTTCCGGTGAAAAATCCGGAGATTGAATATGAAACCGCTGAGAACGGAAGGGTCACTTTGTTTATCGAGTGGAAGGGATTTCATAACCGGATCGCCCAGAAGTTTTTCCACCGTCCGAGGATCAGCGATATCAAGATGGATGAACTCGGCAGTTTCGTGTGGCTTGCCATTGACGGTGAGAAGGATGTGCACCAGCTTTCCAAAGAGTTTGATGAAAAATTTCCCAAAAAGGAAAAGTCACTGTCAAGGCTGATTAAATTTCTGGAAATCCTGCGTGACAATAACCTGATCCGCTGGAAAGGGGAGAAGAAACGATAATGATACAATATATTCCTTATGTACTTCTGTTTGCTTTGGCCACGGCAATCCTCTATGTCTGGGGACTGTGGCGCGGTATGCGCCAGAAGCAGGATCTTTCCAATATGCTCAGCGCCAAAGGCATTTCCAAAGTAAAAAAGGCATTGAAAAAAAGCGGCCCTCTGACGAGAAAAGAGCTGGAGCCGTTCGTGAAAGGGCTGACTGCCCGCCAGCCCTTTTCAAAAGAACAGATCGGAGTGACCGAGCCTGATAAATTTCTCGATTCTATTTTGCCGTATATGGTGCGGCAGAAAATGATCCGGGAAGAGAAAAGAGAGAATAAGACTGTCTATCAGTTAAATAAATAACTGGCAGGCAGTTTTTTTATCGCCTCTTCCGGAAAAGAAACCACACCGCCACCGCGCATACCAGCGCTTCCGTCACCGGAACTGACATCCAGATCCCAGTCATTCCGAGCAGCTTTGCGAAGATCCATGCAACGGGCACGATCAGTACAAACCCTCTTAAGATAGACACTACAAACGCCTGTTTTGGGCGGTCTGATGAGCTTAAGAATGAACCGGCCACAATATTGATCCCGGAGAAGAAGAGGCTGAAAAAGTAGATCTTCATTCCGTCGGATGCAATGGATGTGAGGATCGGATCGTGATCCCGGTTAAATATATCCGCAATGGGTACGGAGAATAAAAGTGTCAGTATATACGCGATTGCGGCAAAGAGCAGGGCGGTTATTACCGAATATCTGCGAAGCCTGCTCATTGTGCGGCCGCCGGCAGAGCCCTCCTGCTGTGCATACCGGCTGACAAGCGGCTGAATCCCCTGAGCGATTCCGGTGAAAACAGCAGTCAGGACAAGGCCGATATTCGCCAGGATTCCGTAGGCGGCAACTCCGGTGTTTCCGTTGAGTCCGAGGATCAGGAAGTTAAATACGATGATAACGATCCCGGAAGAGAGTTCGGTGATCAGGGAAGACACTCCGAGGGCACAGATATGTCCTGCTGATTTCAGCGAGGGGGCTGTACGGATGATCCGGAAATGGCTCCGTCTTCTGATAAAGTGGAGGGACAGGATCGCCATTCCGACAAGCGGCGCGGTGGCCGTGGCAATGGCAGCTCCGGTCATCCCCATATCCAGCGGGTATACGAAGACATAGTCCAGCACGATGTTCGTAAGGCTCCCTGTGATCATGGCGGTCATGGACAGAGCCGGTTCTCCGTCGTTTCTCACAAAGCACAGAAGAAGATTGTTCCCGAGGAACAACGGGGAAAAGGTCAGGAGTATCCGCAGATAATCCGAGGCATATCCGATAGTCTGTTCGTTTGCACCCAGTATGGAAGCGATCGTATCAGGAATGAGAAGCCCGGCCGATGTGAAGATCAGCGCGGCGAGTATGGCGAGATAGAGCGCATGGGTGAATGACGAACGGTGGGTGTCTCCATCCGGTCTGGTGGCGGACAGGGTGTAGCGCGCGGCGGCGCCCATGCCGATCATCAGTCCGGTACCGTTCATCAGGCTGTACGCAGGCAGGGCAAGATTTAAAGCAGCGAGTGCGTCAGCCCCGATTCCCCGCGCGATGAAAAATGTGTCTGCAAGAATGTAGCAGGAAAAGCCGATCATTCCAAGCACATTGGCTGAAACGTATTTTAAATACATGGGAAGGACGGCTTCCGATCTTGTGGATACAGTGTTCATGTCTTTTTTCTCTCCTTTACCAGTTCTGTTTATTTCCATAAGAAAACTACATGAAAAAAGCATCCATATCCACTCCTCCTATGGCCTGCCGGAGTGAAGATGAATGCTGTCACGAATCCTGCCCGGCGGCAGGACTCAGCATGTATCAGTATTGAATCGTCTTTATGAAAACCACAGCTATAATAGCATAACCGGACCGGGAAATCAAACCTTTTTTTCTTTGCCTCTTCGGTGTACACTATAAAACAGGGAAAGATAAAGCATTTATAGAAAAGAGAGGGATTATAAATAATGAACAAGAAAGAAATCCTTGAGATAAGAAAACAGTTTACGCCCGCCAATTGTGCCATCACAAGAATATGCGGCTGTTATGTGGATCATGAGAAGACGAAGAAGATGGAGTCAAAAGACGCGTTTCTCTCGCTCCCCGAGGAGGAGGCGTTTAAGTATTTTGATATCTTTAAGAAAACGCTGTCCGGGAGTGTGGGGAAAAACCTGCTGAATCTGGAGTTTCCGCTGGACTCGGAGATGCCGGGCGGCGCGCAGGAGTTCCTGCTGAAATTAAGAGACAGCAAACTGGAAGACGACATGCTTCTGGAAGAATTTTATGACAAGGTGATCGCTACATATGAGTATGCGGAGAATTATTATATTATCCTGATTCATGCAATGTATGACGTCCCGGGGAAAGCTTCTGACGGGATGGAGATGTTTGACGCCTCTGATGAAGTCTATGAGTACCTGCTTATGAGTATCTGTCCGGTGTCTCTGTCCAAGGCAGGATTAAGCTATAATGCAGAGGACAACCGGATTCAAGACCGCATCCGGGACTGGATTGTGGATATGCCCGCCAAGGGATTCCTTTTCCCGGCATTTAATGACCGCAGCACGGATCTGCACAGCGTTCTTTATTATACGAAGAAGTCTGAGGAGCTGCAGCCGGAGATGATCGACCAGCTTCTGGGAGCAAGGCTGCCGATGTCAGCGGATGTACAGAAGGAGACGTTCCAGATGATCATTGAGGATACGCTCGGGGAGGATGGGGACTATGAGACCGTCCGGAATATCCACGAGACGCTCAACGATCTGATCGAAGAGCACAAGGAGGAGCCGGAGCCTTTGTCTCTCGATAAAACAGAGGTGAAGAAGATCTTTGAGAAAAGCGGCGTGGATGCGGAGAAGATGGAGAATTTCGACCGTAATTTCGAGGAGAATGCGGGCGAGAAAGCGGTTCTTCTGGCAGATAATATCGCAGAGACAAGGAAGTTTAATATAGAAACCCCGGATGTCATCATCAAGGTGAATCCGGAGAGAGCGGATCTTGTGGAAACCAGGATCATTGACGGCCGGCAGTGTCTGGTGATCCCGGTGGATGACCATATCGAGGTCAACGGGATCAATGTGAGGACGATCCGGATGAACCCGGGAGTGCAGAACCGGGACGCGGAGCCGGAGGAAGAGAGCTGGACGGAAGCGTAGGGGGAACAAGGAATAAAAACGAGCGGACGAAAGACCAGGAGGTATTTACATGGGATTTTTCTATTTTGCACGCCACGGACAGACTGTCTGGAATGTGGAAAACAAGATCTGCGGCGCGACGGATATCGGGCTGACCGAGAAGGGGCACGCTCAGGCAAGGGAACTTGGCCGCAGGATATTGGAGGAGGGGATAAGGATTGACGAGATCATATGCTCTCCGCTGATGCGCGCTGCCGACACAGCGGCACATATTTCCGAGATTACGGGAGTTCCCATGCGCGTGGAGCAGCGGCTGGTTGAACAGAATTTCGGAAAGTACGAGGGGACGCCCAGGAACGGGGAAGAGTTTAAGCGGGCGAAGGCCTGCTTTGCCACGGACTACGACGGCGGGGAGTCCATGATCCGGTTCTGCCAGCGGATTTATAACCTGCTGGATGATATCAGGGAGGAATCTGACCAGAAGGTGTATCTGCTTGTAGCCCATAATGGCGTTGCGAGGGCGGTGCAGTCCTATTTTGAAAACATGACGAATGAAGAGTTCGCGGCATTTGGAATCAAGAATTGTGAACTGGTTAAATATGAATTTTAGTAACAGTTCAGTCATAGGGATGAACTGTGAGAGGAAATCAGATATGGAAAGTTTCATGCTTGTGCCGCTGATCGTATATATGGCCACAGGCGGCCTCATCCGGAAACTGAATATTATGTCCCGGGATAATTTCCGTGCGGTCAATGTACTGGTATTCCGTGTGTTTCTCCCTCTAACCCTGTTTTTCAATGTCTATGACGTAGATCTTGAGAGCGCAGTGCGCCCGGATGTGTTTGCGCTTGTGCTTGTGGGAATTCTGGCTGTCTTTGCGGCGGCCTGGCTGGTGACAGACCGGTGGGTGGAAAACCGGGCGGACGGATCGTCGGTGATCCAGGGGATCTACCGCAGCAATTTTGTCCTTTTCGGCAGTTCAATTGCACTGTCACTGTGTGATGCAAAGGGGCAGGCTCTTCTCTCGGCGCTGGCAGCGCTGGCCGTGCCGATGTTTAACGTGCTGGCTGTAATCCTTTTCGAGACACGGAGAGGGGGAGGGATGAAACCGCGTTCCATCGTACTGAATATACTGAAAAATCCTCTTGTGGATGCGGGGATTCTCGGATGTATTTTCAATCTTTCCGGGCTGCGTCTGCCGGAACTTCTCGAAGAGCCGCTTGTATCCATGGCGGGAATTGCAACTCCGCTTGCACTTGTGACCCTGGGCGGGCTTCTTTCCTTTGGCAGTATAGTAAGCCACAGGAAATATCTGACCGTGGCTGTTTTGGCACGTCTTGTTTTCGTGCCTTTTGTAATGCTGACTGCATTTGCGCTGGCAGGATACAGAGGCGATGCGCTTGTTGCAGTGCTTGCCGTATTCGGTTCTCCGACGGCAGTGGCATCTGCGCCGATGGCACAGGCAATGGGCGGAAACGGAAGTCTGGCAGGGGAGATTGTGGCAGTGACATCTGTGTGCTGTATTGTGACGATCTTTCTTTTTGTATATGTACTGTCGTTCACAGGACTGATCTGAGTCAAGTCTAAATTAATTAAATATCTAATTAAATTTCAACAAAAAGTATGAATATAATGTGAAATATAGGGAACATATATTGACTTATTTAGCTGATATTACTAATATATCATTTAGTTATTTAACTAAATTAATTGGCGCGCCCGCGCTTCCTCAGAGAGGAAAGTTCGCGTGCGAAGCGCTCTGAAAATGAACCGACAGGAGGCAAGATATGTTTCAGTGCAGTGTAAATGATCTCCCGACGCTCGGACTTTTGGGCATTGTTGCGCACAGGTCGATGAATACAGCGAGGGGGATGTACCGCGAATTTGACCTGAACCGAAGTCAGGCGAGTGTGTTGTTCGTACTCCACCAAAAGGATACGATATCTCAAAAAGAGCTGGCAGAGCAGCTCAATGTCACCGCTCCGTCTATTACTTCATCCATTCAGAAGATGGAGCGGGAAGGATATATCACAAGAGAACAGGACCGCCATGACCAGAGAGTTATGCGCCTGGCTCTGACGGAGAAAGGAAGATCCTGTATCCAGTCCGTGAAAAATGTAGCGGACCGAATGGAGAAAGTTCTGTTTGAAGATATGAATCCGGAGGAGCGGCTGCTTTTCAGGAGGCTTCTCAAACAGATGAGTGATAATCTGGAAAACTATGAAAGGAAGAAGAAAGCATGAAGAATCTATTCAAGTATGCGGCAGAGCATTGGAAATCTCTGATTGCGATTGTCGTTATCCTGTTTATTCAGGCATACTGCGATCTGTCGCTTCCGGCTTACACATCGGATATTGTGAATGTAGGTATCCAGCAGGGCGGAATCGAGGTTCAGATCCCGGAGACGGTTTCCGCGGAGGAGATGGAAAGGCTTCTGCTGTTTGTCGCCCAGGAAGACCAGCAGACAGTAAGGGATTCCTATGATACGGATAATGAGAGCTATGACGCAGAAGCGTATGTGCTCAAGGAAACTGTTCAGGACGATGAGGATCAGAAGGAGGAGCTGGGAGATATTCTGGCTGCGCCCATGATGCTGACCGCAGGATTTGAGTCCGGAAGTGAGATGACGGTACAGATTGAGGAACAGTTAAAGGCGAATCTTCCGGCACAGATGGCGTCAGATGAGATGACGGTCTTTGATATTATGAAGATGCTCCCGGAAGAGCAGAGAGAGGCTCTTGTACAGGAGATGGAAAACCAGATGGATGAGATCCCGGAGACAATCCTGGAGCAGGCAGCTGTGAGTTACGTGCGTACAGCCTATGAAAATCTGGGAATGGATATGGACAGTATCCAGATCCGGTACCTGGTTACAACAGGAGGAAAGATGGCGGGGCTTGCATTCCTTGGGATGGCAGCCAGTGTTCTGGTCGGATTCCTCGCTTCGCGCGTGGGAGCTGCGACAGGACGGGATCTGAGAGGAAGAGTATTCCGCAAGGTGGTGGGATTCTCCAACAATGAGTTCGATCATTTCTCCACAGCGTCTCTGATCACGAGGAGCACCAACGATATCCAGCAGATTCAGCTCATTATCGTCATGCTGCTGAGGATTGTGCTCTACGCGCCGATCCTGGCAATCGGAGGCGTGATCCAGGTATTTCAGACGAACGTGTCCATGTCATGGATCATTGGCCTGGCGGTCGTGCTGATCGGCCTTGTGATCCTTGTGCTTTTCCTTGTGGCGATGCCGAAGTTTAAGATCCTTCAGACGCTTGTGGATAAGGTGAACCTGGTTATGAGGGAGATCCTGACCGGACTTCCGGTTATACGGGCGTTCAGCAACCAGAAACATGAGGAAGAGCGGTTTGATGATGCCAACAAGATGCTGACAAAGACGAACCTCTTTGTAAACCGTGCAATGACATTCATGATGCCGGTTATGATGCTGATTATGAACGGAGTTTCCGTGCTGATCATGTGGAACGGAGCCCACGGAATTGACGAGGGGCAGATGCAGGTCGGCGATATGATGGCGTTTATCCAGTACACAATGCAGATCATTATGGGATTCTTGATGCTCTGTATGCTTTCGATCATGCTGCCGAGAGCAGCAGTGGCTGCGGACCGTGTGGAGGAGGTACTCTCAAGCAGCACCGTTATCCACGATCCGAAACAGGCGAAATCTTTTTCAGGAGAGAAGAAAGGGCTGCTTACGTTCGACCATGTTTCCTTTAAATACCCGGGAGCTGACGAAAATGTGCTCCATGACATAACATTTACGGCAAAGCCGGGTGAGACGACGGCGATTATCGGAAGCACCGGAAGCGGAAAATCCACTCTGGTCAACCTGATTCCGAGATTCTACGATGTATCAGAGGGTAGCATCACTCTGGACGGCGTGGACATCCGGGAGGTGACGCAGCATGAGCTGAGAGAGAAGCTGGGATATGTTCCGCAAAAGGGACTGCTCTTCTCAGGAGATATCGCTTCCAATATCATGTTCGGCAATCCGGACGGAAGTCAGGAGGAGATGGTCGAGGCGGCCCAGATCGCCCAGGCGACAGAATTTATCGACGCGAAGCCGGACGGATATGAAGGTCATATTGCCCAGGGCGGATCTAACGTATCCGGCGGGCAGAAGCAGAGACTGTCTATCGCCAGAGCGGTCGCAAAACATCCGGATGTATTTATCTTTGACGACAGCTTTTCCGCGCTGGACTTTAAGACGGACGTAACGCTCAGGAAAGCGCTGAAAAAGCGTACAAAGAACAGTACGGTTCTCATTGTGGCGCAGAGGATCAGCACGATCCTGAACGCAGAGCAGATCATTGTGCTCGATGAAGGCCGGATAGCAGGAATCGGAACCCACAAAGAACTGCTTAAGAATTGTGGGGTATACCAGCAGATCGCGGCGTCACAGTTATCTGAGGCGGAACTTCGGGCCGGACTTGCAGAGGACGCAGATACAGCATCAGCGGATACAGCATCAGCGGATTCGGCGGATACAGGAAAGGAGGTGCCCAGTCATGCCTAGAGGTATGGGAAGAGGCCCGCACGGCGGCGTGCCGGGCGCGGGCGATAAGGCGAAAGATTTTAAAGGTACGATCAAAAAACTGATCCATTATATGAGCGCTTTTAAGGTGCATATGTTTTTCGTCGCAGTCTTTGCGATATGCGGCACGATCTTCAATATCGTGGGACCCAAGATATTGGGGAAAGCTACGACGGAGATCTTCAACGGACTTGTCAGCAAAGTGTCGGGCGGCAGCGGCATGGACTTTGAGAAAATCGGGAGAATACTTCTGATTACACTGGGGCTGTATCTGGTCAGCGCGTTGTGTACATTTATCCAGGGCATTATCATGACCGGAGTTTCCCAGAAGACGACTTACCGTCTGAGAAAGGAGATTGCGGAAAAGGTAGGCCGCATGCCGATGAATTACTTTGACACAAAGCCTGTAGGAGAGGTGCTCTCCCGTGTGACAAACGATGTGGATACTCTGGGGCAGAGTTTAAACCAGAGTGCGACCCAGATGATTACGTCAGTGACCACCCTGATCGGAGTGCTTATCATGATGCTCTCCATCAGCCCGCTGATGACGCTGGTGGCGCTCCTGATCCTTCCTGTTTCAGTGATCCTGATCGCGTTTGTGATGAAGCATTCCCAGAAATATTTCCGCGGCCAGCAGGAATATCTTGGAAATGTAAACGGGCAGGTGGAGGAGATCTACAGCGGTCATAACATCATTAAGGCGTTTAATAAAGAGGACGATGTAATCAGAAACTTTAATGAAATGAACGGAAAACTCTATGATTCCGCATGGAAATCACAGTTCTTTTCCGGTACGATGATGCCGGTGATGCAGTTTATCGGAAACCTGGGATATGTAGGCGTGGCCATTCTGGGAGGTTTCCTGGCGATCCGGAATGCGATCGAGGTCGGTGATATCCAGTCCTTTATCCAGTATGTGAGAAACTTCACCCAGCCGATCCAGCAGGTGGCTCAGGTCACCAATATGCTCCAGCTTACAGCGGCAGCGTCCGAGAGGGTGTTCGAATTCCTGGATGAAGAGGAAGAAGACCAGACCGTGCCGAATCCGGTATCGGTGGATGGTCTGCAGGGAAACGTGGAGTTTGACCACGTGCACTTCGGATACAATCCGGATAAGATTATCATCAACGATTTCTCTGCAAAAGTAAAAGAGGGACAGAAGATCGCCATCGTAGGACCTACCGGAGCCGGCAAGACGACGATGATCAAGCTGCTCATGAGATTCTACGATGTGAACAGCGGTTCGATCCGGGTTGACGGACACGATGTCCGTGACTTCAACCGCAGTGAGCTCCGTGAGATGTTCGGTATGGTGCTCCAGGATACCTGGCTGTTCCACGGAACAATCATGGAAAATATCCGCTATGGAAGGCTGGACGCGACAGACGAAGAAGTAATCCAGGCTGCGAAGGCCGCACATGTACACCGCTTCGTACAGACTCTGCCGGGCGGATACAACATGGAATTAAACGAAGAGGCGACCAATGTCTCCCAGGGACAGAAACAGCTTCTTACCATTGCAAGAGCAATCCTGGCTGATCCCAAGATCCTGATCCTGGATGAAGCTACAAGCTCCGTCGATACAAGAACCGAGGTACTGATCCAGAAGGCGATGGATAACCTGATGAAAGGCAGAACAAGCTTCATCATAGCTCACCGCCTGTCCACCGTCCGCGACGCGGATCTGATCCTGGTCATGAAAGACGGCGACATCGTAGAACAGGGCACACACGAATCCCTGCTCGCCCAGAACGGCTTCTACGCAGAATTATATAACAGTCAGTTTGAATCAGCAGATCAGACGTGCGCATAAAGATAAGGGCCCTGCCATGCAAGTTTACTTGTAGATGGCAGGGCCCTTATCTTTATGCATAGGGCGGACGCCCAACAGCGAGATGAAGAGCGGAGCTCGGAATCGAGCTGCCGTCTGATCGGCCGACATAGAAAACCGAGTGCGCAAGGGGCGGACGCCCAACAGCGAGATGAAGAGCGAAGCTCGGAATCGAGCTGTCGTCTGATCGTCCGATAGGAAAAGCCGAGTGCGCAAGGGGCGGACGTTGGGGCAAATTTACTAAAATTATCCTTTAAATTTTGTGCAAAAATCCACTTGTTTTAACACGCATTTTTCTGGCTCTTTCCGCATACCTGTGTTACCATATCAGAAAACATTATTTTTCTGGTATTTCTATTCTTCTATTCATACGGCAGGCCGATCCGTTCAGAGAATCTGAGAATCATGAAGAAATCTCAATGCTTTAAAATCCACTTGTTTTTCAGCAGAGAGGTTTCGGACGCGTAAGAGGGAACGGGGAAGGAATCTCCTGCAGAAATTATTTTCGAAAGGAGATTCGGGTATGAAGAAAACGAAGAAAGAAAAAACGAAGAAGACGAAAACAGAGAAAAGGTCTCCGGATCTGCCAGTACCGAACCGGGAGTATAAGTCCAGTGTATTTATTATGATCTTCGGGGACAGCAGAAAAGAATTGCTAAGTCTATACAATGCGGTAAGCGGAAAGAATTACACCGACCCGGAAATTCTGGAGATCAACACGTTGAAAAATGCGATCTATATGGGGATTCAGAATGATCTGTCTTTCCTGGTAGATAACTCCAGACTCTCTCTGTATGAGCATCAGTCTACCTACAGCCCTAATTTGCCTCTTCGCCTTCTGTTTTATCTGTCTGATTTGTATTCAGCGATGACCAGCGGGGAAAATTTGTATGGCACCCGTAAGGTGCGGATCCCTCCGCCGCAGTTTCTGATCTTTTATAACGGACAAAAACCACAGCCGGACCGACAGGAGTTATATCTGTCGGATTTATATACAGTAGAAGAGAGGGAACACAAGCTGGAATTGAAGGCAGTGATGCTCAACGTCAACAAAGGGCATAATCCGGAAATTATGCAGGCATGCCGGACTCTCGCAGAATATGCGGAATACGCGGATCGGGTACGGCGGTATACGTTAGAAATGTCCCTGTCAGACGCGGTGGAGCGTTCGATTACAGAGTGTATCCGGGAAGGGATTTTGAAAGAATTTTTGGAAAAGAACCGTGCGGAGGTTAAAAAAGTGAGTATTTATGAATATGATCGTGAAAAGCATATCAGACAGGAGCGGGAGCAGGCCTGGGAGGAAGGATGGGAGGACGGAATCTCTCAGGGAGAAGAAAGAATACTCCGGGAACTGATCCGGCGGAAACAGGAAAAGGGAATGAATATATCCGAAATCGCAGAACTGCTGGAACAGCCCGAGGAAAGAATACGGGAGCTGATTCAGAAACAGGATTGAAGATCCCGCTTCTTAACCTGTTTAAATGGGAAATATTATTGCTTAAATGGACTGAAAACGTAGAAACGGCGCGGCTGGAAGGCTTTCCGATCTTGGAAGCCCTCAAGCCGCGCCTTACTTTTTGGAAGCTATATATTCATTAACTTCCGTCTTGAAAAGCTCAGAAAACAGCCCTATTTCGACAAAGATTCTGTGGGGATGGAGGATGGCGAGGGG
>JAHZHF010000048.1:7159-14173 GCA_019420405.1 Clostridiales bacterium | reverse complement strand
CCTTTAATCCGTATCCGGTACTTTGTAGTTTCCCTTATTCCCTGGAGCGAAGTCCAGAGCCGTCCTCCATTCCCGCAGAATACGTCTCAGGAATCGGCTCTGTTTTCGGACGTTTTGAATTCGGAAGTTATTGAACTTTATACCTGCCCTCTACTGAACGCTCAGATTCGTATACCCCATCAGGCTTTCATCCACTTCTTTCGCCGCTTCCCGGCCCTCGCGGATCGCCCATACTACAAGGGACTGCCCTCTGTGCATATCCCCGGCCGTAAATACGCGTTCCACATTCGTCGCGTGTCTCCCCGGTTCGGTTCTCACGTTTGTTCGCCCGTCTACATCTACCGCAAATGCCTTTGTCACGTAATCCTCGCTTCCCAGGAACCCGGCAGCGATAAGCACCAGATCCACATCCACAGTATACTCGCTTCCCGGGATCTCCACCATGTTCATCCGTCCGGTCTTTTCATCCTTCTTGCTCTCCAGCTTCACGAGAACTGCTTTGCAGACCTTCCCTTTCTTATCTTTGATAAACTCTTTCACCGTAGTCGTATACACTCTGGGGTCCTGGCCGAACACGGCGATCGCTTCCTGCTGTCCATAATCCGTCTTGCAGACTCTCGGCCACTCCGGCCACGGGTTATTTTCTGCTCTTGCATCCGGAGCCTTCGGCATCATCTCGAGCTGGAGTACGGATTTCGCCCCGTGACGGATTGATGTGCCGACGCAGTCATTTCCTGTATCGCCGCCTCCGATGACCATCACCCGTTTTCCCGCAGCAGAGATATAGCTTCCTTTTTTCAGCTCTCCGGCCTCTCCGGCTGAGCCGTCTTTCCACAGTGCCTTTGTCGTAGACTTTAAGAAATCCACCGCAAAGTAAATCCCTTCCGCGTCTCTTCCGGGCACACTGATGTCTCTCGGATTAGAAGCTCCGCAGGCAAGGATCACCCGGTCGAACTCCTTTAAGAGATCTGCGGCTTTTCTGTCTTTTCCGATATTACAGTTCACACAGAACTCGATCCCTTCCTCTTCCATAATCCGGATCTTTCTGTCGATGTACTGCTTCTCCAGCTTCATGTTCGGGATTCCGTATCTTAACAGCCCTCCCGGCTTATCTTCCCGCTCAAAGACGGTCACAGAGTGGCCTCTCCGGTTCAGCATATCCGCAGCCGCAAGCCCCGCCGGGCCACTTCCCACAACTGCCACTTTCTTACCGGTACGCACCTTGGGAGGACGTGCTTTCGCATATCCCATTTCGTAGGCATTTTCAATGATGGCATACTCGTTGCTCTTCGTAGCCACCGCATCCTCATTCAGGCCGCATGTGCAGGCATTTTCACAGAGTGCCGGACATACCCTGGCCGTGAATTCCGGGAAGTTGTTCGTCTTCACAAGCCGGTAATACGCTTCTTCCCAGTTTCCGTTATAGATCAGGTCATTCCACTCGGGCACCAGGTTGTGCAGAGGACATCCGCTGGCCATCCCCATCAGGTTCAGTCCCGACTGGCAGAAGGGAACGCCGCATGCCATGCAGCGCGCCCCCTGGAGTTCCTGCTCCTCCTTCGCAAGAGGCGTATAGAACTCATTGAAATGCCGGATCCTCTCGAGCGGTGCTTCCGCCGTCTTGTCTTTTCTCGCATAATCCATAAATCCTGTCGGTTTTCCCACTTTTAACGCCTCCTATCTTCCATTCTTTACCATATTAAATGCTTCGATCTTCGCCTTTTCCCTGCTCAGTCCCTTCTCCTCCATCTGGATGATCGCGGACATCATCTTCTCGTAATCTTCCGGGATGATCTTCTTAAATTTCGGCAGGTACTCCTCAAAGTGATCCAGAATCTGTTTTCCAACCTCAGAATTTGTATAGGAAACATGCTCCTGAATCATGCCTTTTAACTCCTGTACGTCATATTTATCTGTCACACGGCGGATCTTCACCATCTCTTTGTTGACTCTCTTATACAGCGTACTGTCCATGTCGAGCACGTAGGCGATCCCGCCGCTCATTCCCGCGGCAAAGTTCTTCCCTACTTGTCCCAGGACGACCACGCATCCTCCGGTCATGTACTCGCATCCATGGTCTCCGACGCCTTCCACAACCGCATGCACGCCCGAGTTTCTCACACAGAACCTTTCTCCGGCCACGCCGCTGATATATGCCTTTCCGCTGGTCGCGCCGTAGAATGCCACGTTTCCGATGATGATATTCTCATCCGATTTAAACTTTGTGCCGCTGGGCGGATAGACGATGAGTTTTCCGCCGGACAGCCCTTTTCCGAAGTAATCGTTGCTGTCTCCTGTAAGCTCCAGAGTCAGTCCTTTCGGGATAAACGCGCCGAAGCTCTGTCCGCCCGCTCCCTTACACTTGATCACGAAGCTGTCCTCATCGAGCCCGTCCGGATATCTCCGTGTAATCTCTGAACCGAAAATCGTTCCAAACGTCCGGTCCGTGTTCGTCACATCCACTTCGATCCCTCTCTTCTGCCCCTTTTCAAGCGCAGGGAGAAGCTGTTTTACGAGCACTCTCTCATCCAGTGTCTTTTCCAGTTCGAAGTCGTAGACTTTCTTCGGATCGAAGATCATGCCTTTCTTCTGCTTTGCGTAGGGATTGTACAGCACTCCGCTTAAATCCAGCGTGGCCGCTCTTCTGGAAGTCGGATTCTCCCTGACTTTGAGAAGATCAGTACGGCCCACCAGCTCGTCCACGGTGCGCACACCCAGCTTCGCCATATATTCTCTTAACTCCCGGGCGATAAACCTCATGAAATTCTCCACGTACTCCGGTTTTCCGGAGAAACGTTTCCGAAGCTCCGGATTCTGGGTCGCAACGCCCACCGGGCATGTATCCAGGTTGCACACACGCATCATGACACATCCCATGGTCACAAGGGGCGCCGTGGCAAATCCGAATTCCTCCGCTCCCAGAAGCGCAGCCACAGCCACGTCTCTTCCGCTCATCAGCTTGCCGTCTGTCTCGATGCGCACTCTCTCGCGAAGTCCGTTCCGGATCAGAGTCTGGTGTGTCTCCGCAAGCCCCAGTTCCCACGGCAGTCCCGCATTCTGGATGGAGCTTCTCGGAGCCGCTCCCGTACCGCCGTCGTAACCGGAGATCAGGATGACTCCCGCTCCCGCTTTCGCAACACCTGCCGCCACGGTTCCGACTCCTGCTTCAGAGACAAGTTTTACGGAAATTCTTGCATTTTTATTCGCGCTCTTGCAGTCGTAGATCAGCTGTGCAAGGTCCTCGATGGAATAGATATCGTGGTGCGGCGGAGGTGAAATCAGGCTCACACCCGGCGTGGAGTGGCGTGTCTTCGCGATCCACGGATACACCTTGCCGCCCGGCAGATGTCCGCCCTCGCCCGGCTTAGCGCCCTGGGCCATCTTGATCTGAATCTCCTGGGCGCTTACCAGATACCGGCTCGTCACACCGAACCGTCCGGAAGCCACCTGTTTGATCGCAGAACATCTGTCCGTATCCAGACGTTCAATCTCCTCACCGCCCTCACCGGAGTTTGACTTTCCGTGAAGCCGGTTCATGGCGATCGCCAGAGTCTCATGAGCCTCCTTGGAAATCGAACCATAGGACATAGCGCCCGTCTTGAAGCGGGTCACAATGGAATCCACACCTTCCACTTCCTCAATCGGCACACCTTTCTTCGGGTAGTTGAAATCAAGCTGTCCCCTTAAATTGATCTTCTCTCCCTCTTCGTCCACCATACGGGTATATTCCTTAAACATCTCGTAGTCCCCGCGCCTCGTAGACTGCTGGAGCATATGGATGGTCTGCGGATTGTAGAGATGCTCCTCCCCTCCGCTCTTATATTTATGCCTTCCCACACTGTCCAGCGTCATATCTCCGTCAAGGCCCAGCGGATCAAACGCCTGGGTATGGAACGCCGTGTAATCTTCCGCAACCTCCTCGATACCGATGCCGCCTACACGGCTCACTGTATCCGTGAAGTAGTGGTCGATAAACTCTTTTTTCAGTCCGATCGCTTCAAAGATCTTCGCTCCCTGGTAGGACTGGATCGTCGATATTCCCATCTTGGACGCGATCTTGATAATTCCGTGAATCACCGCACTGTTGTAGTCGTTTACCGCAGCATAATAGTCCTTGTGCAGAAGCCTGGACTCAATGAGCTGGCGGATGGACTCATGGGCCAGATACGGATTGATCGCACAGGCGCCATATCCGAGAAGTGTTGCAAAATGGTGCACTTCCCTCGGTTCGCCGCTCTCCAGTATCATGGCCACGGACGTTCTCTTCTTCGTGCGCACCAGATGCTGCTGCAGGCCGGATACTGCCAGAAGGGACGGTATCGCCACGTGGTACTCGTCCACCTCCCGGTCCGTAAGGATCAGGATATTCGCACCTTCGCGGATCACACGGTCCACTTCCACGAAAAGATACTCGATGGCCTTTTCAAGGCTTGTATTTTTATAGTAGGTGATCGGGATCTCCGCTACCTTGAATCCTTCCACCTTCATGTTTTTAATCTTTAAGAGATCCGTGTTGGTCAGGATCGGATTGTTGACCCTGAGCATCTTACAGTTCTCTTCTTTCTTCTCAAGCAGGTTTCCATCCCTTCCGATATAGATCGTAGTGGAGGTCACGATCTCCTCCCGGATCGCATCGATAGGCGGATTTGTCACCTGGGCGAAAAGCTGCTTGAAATATCCGAACAGCGGCTGGCGTTTCTTCGAGAGCACGGACAGCGGTGTGTCGATTCCCATCGCTGCGATCCCCTCACCCCCGTTCTTCGCCATAGTGAGAATGGACGTCTTCACATCCTCATAAGCGTATCCGAAGGCCTTCTGGAGGCGTGTGCACTCTTCTTTCGTATATTTCGGGATATCCTGATTGGGGATCGGCAGATCTTTCAGGTGAATCAGATTACTGTCCAGCCACTCGCCGTACGGCTCCTCATTGGCATACTTCTCTTTGAGCTCCTCATCATCTATCACGCGCCCGGCAATCGTATCCACAAGGAGCATTTTGCCCGGATGGAGTCTCTCCTTTACGAGGATCTTCGCCGGATCAATGTCAAGCACGCCCACCTCTGAGGAGAGAATCAGGTTGTCGTCGTCCGTGATATAGTACCTGGACGGACGCAGGCCGTTCCGGTCCAGTACGGCTCCCATCACATCTCCGTCTGAGAAAAGGATGGATGCCGGCCCGTCCCAGGGCTCCATCATAGTCGCATAATACTGGTAGAAGTCTTTCTTGTTCTGCGACATACTCCTGTTGTTCACCCATGGCTCAGGGATCGCGATCATCACTGCCAGCGGCAGCTCCATTCCGCTCATGACCATGAATTCCAGCGCATTGTCCAGCATGGCAGAGTCAGAACCGGAAGTGTTGATAGCCGGAAGGACTTTGTGAAGTTCTCCCTTTAAACATCCTGCTTCCATCGTCTCCTCTCTGGCGCGCATCTTATCCGCGTTTCCGCGAATCGTGTTAATCTCTCCGTTGTGCACCATGAGACGGTTCGGATGAGCCCTCTGCCAGCTCGGCGCAGTGTTCGTACTGAATCTTGAGTGCACCATGGCAATCGCAGACTCGTAGTCCTCATCCTGGAGATCCCCGAAGAACTGTCTGAGCTGTCCTACGAGGAACATTCCCTTGTACACAATCGTCCGGCTTGAGAGTGATACGACATAAGTATCATCACTGCTCTGCTCGAACACGCGGCGCACCACATAGAGCCTCCGGTCGAAATCCAGTCCTTTCTCAATCCTTGCCGGTCTCTCAATAAAAGCCTGCATGATGCACGGCATACAGTCCAGAGCCGCCTTTCCCAGAACTTCCGGGTGGATCGGCACTTCCCTCCAGCCGAGGAAGTTAAGTCCTTCCTTCTTTACAATCACCTCGAAGATATTCTTCGCCTGATTTCTTTTCAGCTCATCCTGGGGGAGAAAGAACATACCGACACCGTAATCCCGCTCTCCCTTAATCGGAATCCCAAGCGGTTTACAGACCTTCTCAAAAAACCTGTGGGAGACCTGCAGAAGGATACCGACGCCGTCTCCGGTCTTTCCTTCTGCATCTTTCCCCGCACGGTGCTCCAGGTGCTCCACGATCTGAAGGGCTCCCGCCACCGTGCTGTGACTCTTCCTGCCCTTGATATTTACGATCGCGCCGATTCCGCAGTTATCATGTTCAAAGCTGTCGCGGTACAGGCCGCGCCGGCTTTCATTCAATTCCTTCATGGCTGATCTCCTCTCTTTCGCATTTTATGTCAAGACTATACACAATTTTTAACTGCTTGTAAATAGGAAAATGATTGAAATTGTCAGATTATTTGACTATATATTTATTTTTATATTATTATCAGTTAATTTTGTCAGTTTTGATACTGCATGTTTTCTTGTCAGTTCTTCACATAATCCCATATTTTTCGGCCTTTCCTCCGATTCAAGGCATAAAAATACGGCGGAAGAAATTCTCCCGCCATACACAATTCAAAATTGTATTTTTATAAAAACAATCTTTCTTTTTTCAATATTTTACCAAAATCTGTTCTGCTGACCGTCTCCGCCTCCCCCGGAGGCATTCCCGGGCAACGGCTCCCCCACTCTCTGAATCCGCACGAATACAACCGAGCAGAGAAAGGCTCCCACAATCGACGCTGCTGAGATTCTGACCGGCTCAGCCACAAGCCATGTAAAGACACCCAGCTCAGTGAGAACTACAGAAGTGCAGTTCATCACAATGTGCAAAACGAGGGGCGCCCGGACCGATCCGAACTTTTCATATACATACGCCAGCATAATTCCGAGAAGGAACGCATAGATCATCTGCGTGGTGTTCGTGTGCATAAAAGAGAAAAACAGGGCGGAACACAACGCAGAATACCAGAACGTTCTTCTCTCCCGAAACCGCTTAAACAAAATCCCCCGGAACATCATCTCCTCCGCCAGCGGGATCACAATCCCCAGACACAGGATCTGCACGGGCAGTCCCGCCGAATACAGATTTTGAGCTGTCTCCTGGTACTCCACGTCATAAAGAGC
>JAHZHF010000048.1:0-7149 GCA_019420405.1 Clostridiales bacterium | reverse complement strand
TGGGCCATAGTCAGAAGAGAGGTGGCCGCGACACATCCGGCAATGCCAAATGCAAGAAGCGTCCAGTACTTTGTAACCGGAGCCCGCTCCGGCACAGCGACCTGGCAGATTTTTTCCTGTTTCCTGTCTCTCGCGAAAAAGATTCCCGTCAGGATCAGTGTACACAGGGCTGCGATTCCCGCCACTTCTACCTGATGTCTCAGAGACGCCTCAAGTGCCGGTTCCATCGCTTTGAGAAAGGCATCCATAACTTCCTGTGAAGTGAGCGCTGTCTCCGAACGCAGAATCTCCGCATACGCATGGGCGGCATAAGGCGCCTGAATCAAAAACTGAAGCACGAGCTGCACGCCCCACTGGATCGCCACATATCCCATGAACGGCCCGGCCAGACTCCAGAACGGATTTTTTCTCGGTATCTGATTTCTTACCTGATTTCCCATCTGATCCGTCATCAAAGCTCACCTGCCTTCTCGAGAATCCATGACTCTGCCTCAGCCTGAACCACAGCCTGAACGGTTCCCTGCACCATCTCCGGTTTTCCTCCACCGCGGCCGCCAAACCGTGCGTTAAATTCTTTCGCAAGCGGACGTACATCCACACTCCTGCTGCCGATCACATAGCGGTATATCTTCCCATCCCCGCCATCCGCAGCGGAATTTCCACCGCTTTTTTCTCCTTTTTTTCCGCTATTCTCTCCCAGTACTGCGCAGAGCTTGTGGCCTGCGTCAAGAATGCAGTTCATCAGAATCCGCAGGGAATCGCCCTGGAGATCCTCAGAGAATACGCAGACCGCATTTTCTCCGGCCGGAATTCTCTCCGCCTGATACCGGATCAGTTTCTTCTCCTGCTCCGCAAGACCGCCTTTCAGCGCCGCGCACTCCTCCTTCAAGTGCCGCACCGCCTCTGCCGTCTCGTTCTCTTTCGCGCAGAGCATGGCAGAGACTTCCTTCGCCTGCTTCTGCTTCACTTCATAATCCCGGAGTGCCCTCACTCCGCAGAGCATAGTCACGCGCACTCCGCCTTTATATCTCTGTACATTCGTCAGCTTGATCATGCCGATCTCCCCGGTACGGTCCACGTGAGGCGCGCAGCAGGCACACCTGTCATACCCGGGGATCTCAATGATCCGCACCTGGCCCTCGATCTCGATCTTGCTTCTGTACTCCATCTTTTCAAGCTCATCCCGGGAAGGATAGAGGGTCACCACAGGAAGGTTCGCCCACACGGCACGGTTCGCCGCCAGCTCGATCTCCCCGAGCTCCTCCTCCGTAATCCCGCCGTTAAAGTCCATGGTGCAGTCCTCGCTGCCCAGATGGAACCCCACGTTGTTATATCCGAACCGGGCATGGATAATTCCGGATACGATGTGCTCTCCCGTGTGCTGCTGCATCTTCATAAAACGCTCGTCCCAGTCAATGCATCCCTTCACCCGGCATCCTTCTGCAAGAGGGCCGTCCGCAAGATGCAGAATCCGTCCTTCCTTCTCCTGTACATCCAGAATACGGGCCAGTGCCTCCCGGCCTTTCTCTTCCCCCGTGACACACGGGATTACAGCCAGGCTTCCGGTATCCGCATACTGCCCGCCCCCTTCCGGGAAGAAAGCAGTCCGGTCCAGTTCGACCTC
The DNA here is from genome assembly GCA_019420405.1 of Clostridiales bacterium. Taxonomy (GTDB): domain Bacteria; phylum Bacillota; class Clostridia; order Lachnospirales; family Lachnospiraceae; genus Mediterraneibacter. Next base: position 5,525 of record JAHZHF010000048.1, on the reverse strand, counting down.
GTATTTCCCCCGCACGCTTTCCGACGGCAGGCAGGAAAGTACCTCCGCCTCAAATTCCGAGAGATGGCTGTCTTCGTAAAAAAGTTTTTCCGTCATCCTTACATCCTCTCCGGCGCCTCAAATCCGAGCAGGTCAATGCAGGTCTCCAGCACCCGTTTCGCCAGCATCAGAAGCGCAATGTATCCGGACTTCTTCTCCTCGTCTTCCTCAGAGAGAATCTTTGTCTCGTGATAAAATTTATTAAACTCATTGGCAGCCTCGTAAATATAAGCGCACAGCTTATGCGGAGCCGTCTCCTCATACACAGCGCCAAATACGTCATTAAATTTCAGCAATCGAAGCATCAGCGCCTTCTCGTACTCATTCTCAGCCGGGCGGATCTTAAGCCCCTCCAGGCTGCCGCCGCTCTCCTGATATTTATTCAGAATGGACTTGATCCTGACGATCGTATACAGGATATACGGTCCGGTATTGCCCTCAAAAGAAGTAAACCTGTCCACATCGAAAATATAGTCCTTAGAAGCCTGGTTGGACAGATCGCCGTACTTGATGGCAGCGAGCCCGACAGTCTGAGCCGTTTTTTCAGCTTCTGCCTCCTCCACGGTCCGGTTGTCCATGATCTTCTTGTACATCTCCTCGTCGATCTCACGGATCAGGTTCTCCAGACGCATCACACCGCCCTCGCGGGTTTTAAACGGCTTCCCGTCCTTCCCGTTCATTGTGCCGAATCCGAGGAATTTAAGCTCTGTCTCAGGGCGCACGATGCCTGTCTTTTTCGCACAGCGGAATACCTGGGTGAAATGAAGTTCCTGACGCTTGTCAACGACATAGATCACCTCATCCGGCTGATAATCCGCTTCCCTCTGAACCAGAGTTGCCAGATCTGTCGTATCGTACAGAGCCGCACCGTCGGACTTTAAGATCATACACGGCGGCACTTCTTTGTTGTCCGTCTCCTCCTGCACATCTACAACAAGAGCGCCCTCGTCATAACGGGCGAATCCACCGTCCTTTAACATCTGAACCATATCCGGGATATACTGCTGGGCGTCCGCCTCTCCTTTCCAAAGGTCAAACTCCACATTCAGCTTCTCGTAATTTTTCTTCAGATCCGTCACGGATACATTCATGATATGATTCCAGATTGCGCGGTATCCCCGGTGTCCGCTCTGGAGTAAATACGTCGCGTGCAGCGCTTCCTCCCGGTACTCCTCGTTCTCCTTGGCATAGGCGCTGGCTGTAGGATAGATCTCCTCCAGCTCCCCGATGGTAAACGGCGCTTCGTCCGGATACTCTCCCTCAAACGATTCGTCAAAATAAGGAAGCTGGGGCTGGCGCTTCTTCAGCTCAGTGATGATCAGCCCCATCTGATATCCCCAGTCGCCCAGATGGATATCGCCGATCACACGGTTTCCCTTATATCTCGTGATCCGCTTCACGCTCTCACCGATGATCGCAGAGCGCAGATGCCCTACATGCAGCGGCTTCGCCACGTTCGGTCCGCCGTAGTCGATGATGATCGTCTTCGGGTTTTCTGCTTCCTCCACGCCCAGCTTCTCCTCGCCTGCCATCTCATTTAAATAGGAGGACACACTTTCAGCAGACAGTTTCAGGTTGATAAATCCCGGCTTCACTACATCCACAGATTCAAAATATTCGCTCTCTGTCAGATGCGCAGCTACATCCTCCGCAATCATAAACGGCGCCTTTTTATACTGTTTCGCTCCCGCCAGAGCTCCGTTGCACTGATACTCGCACAGGTCGGGGCGGTTTGAGAGCGTTACCTTCGCAAGCTCTTCATCATATCCTGCCTTCTGAAACGCTTCTCTCATCTCTATTGTGATCAATTCCCGTAAAGTCTTCAATTTTTCCACACTCCTTTATCCGTATGAATGTTATTCTACCATGTCCCGCCCGTATCAGCAAGTTTTCATCTCGACAAATCCTATTTCCGCCCCTATAATGTTACTGTGAAAATACTCAAAAGGAGATTTATTATGATAATTGGTTCTCACGTTGGCATGAGCGGCCGCGATATGCTGCTCGGCTCCGCAAAGGAGGCCGTATCCTACGGCGCCGACACTTTTATGTTTTACACCGGAGCGCCCCAGAACACCCGCAGGAAAGAAATCAGTGAGCTCAATATCGGACCCGCCTGGGAGTATATGAAGGAACACGGAATCCACGATATCATCGTACACGCTCCCTACATCATCAACCTTGGAAATTCCGTAAAACCCGAGACGTTTTCCCTTGCCGTTGAGTTCCTGGCAAAGGAAATCGATAGGACGGTGAGCTGTCACAGCAACACCCTCATCCTGCACCCCGGAGCCCACGTAGGCGCCGGAGCAGAGAGCGGAACTGCTCAGATCATCAAAGGATTAAACGAAGTGCTCACCCGGGATACGGACTGCTGCATCGCTCTGGAAACTATGGCGGGAAAAGGCTCCGAGATCGGACGCACCTTCGAGGAACTGGCCCGGATCTACGACGGAACCGTACACAGCGAAAAGCTGCGGGTATGCTTTGACACCTGCCACACAAGTGACAGCGGTTATGACATCATACATCATTTCGATCAGGTAATGGAGGAATTTGACCGGATCATCGGGAAAGACCAGATTGCGGTGTTCCACATCAACGACAGCAAGAATGTTCCCGGCGCTGCAAAAGACCGCCATGAGAACATCGGATTCGGACAGATCGGATTTGACGCGCTGAATTATATCGTGCACCATCCTGATTTCGAAAATATTCCGAAGATCCTGGAGACCCCCTATATCCCGTCTCCGGCCAACCCGAAGAAATCCTATGCTCCTTACGGTTATGAGATCGCCATGTTAAGGGAAGGAAAATTCGATCCGGATCTGAAAAAACGGATCATCAAGGATAATGAAAATAAGTAACAGGACAGCCCTGTGGCTGAACTGTTACGAAAATAAAGTAACAGTTCAGCCCGCGCCATTCGTAAAACCGCACTTCGTGCTTATTGCGGCTGCCGCCGCTGTTTTACTCATATACGGCGCTCAGCTCATAGGACTGCACGATCGAAAAATCATGCGAGCATGATTTTCTCTCACGGACAGCCCTATGGCTGAACTGTTACAAAATAAAACCGACTTGCCAGGAAACACTTGACATTATCCTTTGGTCAAATTATTATTGTATTATCTAGATAATACAATTACAGGATGCGGGATATCCCGCATCCTGTAAGGACCGCCTCCGGCGGTCCTTATGGCGCCGCGGCACTCTCATCTGCCCGGTGCGTGCTTTTTATAGAAAACGAGGTGATATGATGCCATGGGATCTGGATAATGACCGTCCCATCTATCTGCAGTTGATGGAACGGATTCAGCATGATATCATTTCCGGTGTATATCGGCCGGGAGACAAGCTTCCTTCCGTCCGGGACCTCGCTCTCGACGCCGCCGTTAATCCGAACACCATGCAGAAAGCACTCTCCGAACTGGAGCGGAGCGGCCTGGTATATTCCCAGCGTACAAGCGGGAGATTCATTACGGATGACGAATCCCTGCTGCTCAGAATGAAAAAGGACCTGGCAGAGGACCACATTCGGCAGTTTCTCGACCAGATGAACAATCTCGGCTTCAACAGCGAAGAGACACTGGATATGATAACAGAAGCTATAAAGGGGGAAAAGCAATGAGACCAATACTGGAATGTCAGCGGCTTACAAAAAAATACGGGGACTTTTTTGCTCTCTCCGATCTGACCCTTTCACTCGAACGGGGACAGATCATCGGCCTTCTCGGACCGAACGGCAGTGGAAAAACCACACTGATCAAACTGGCCAACGGCCTTCTGGTTCCGACGGACGGACATATAATGATAAACGGACTCGCGCCCGGACCGGAAACAAAAAAGATCGTATCCTATCTGCCGGACCGGAGCTTTTTAAATGAGCGGATGCGGATCAGCGAAATTCTCACCTTCTACTCTGACTTCTATGCTAATTTCAGCATGGAACGCGCTCTGAAAATGCTGGACGTCCTGGAAATTGACAGACGCGCCCGCCTGGAGTCACTGTCAAAAGGAACCAAAGAAAAAGCTCAGCTTGCGCTTGTCATGAGCAGAGACGCGGATCTGTATATTCTGGATGAACCCATAGGCGGCGTAGATCCCGCTGCCCGGGACTACATCCTCCAGACAATACTTACGAATTATAACGAGAACGCCACAGTCCTGATCTCAACTCATCTGATCTCGGACATCGAGAACGTCCTGGACCGCGTTATTTTCCTGCGGAACGGGCAGCTTGCTCTCAATGCTTCCGTTGACGAGATCCGGACAGAATACAGAAAATCTGTGGACGCTCTCTTCCGGGAGGTATTCAAATGCTAGGGAAACTGATCAAATACGACTTAAAGGCATCAGCAAAGCTGTTCATCCTGCTTCATGCCCTCTATCTCGCCGCATGCTTATTCTGCCGTGTTTTCTTCATCAGCCACATAGATTTCAACGGCCCGGAAGAGCCCTTAATTACAGCCTGTGCCATAGTCCTGGCACTGACGCTCTTCCTGATTGCCGCCCTCAGTCTGGGGACATGGCTTATCATTACCTTCCGTTTCTACCGAAACCTGTTTTCCCGGGAGGGATATTTAAGCTGGACTCTTCCCGTATCAGGGCTGAACCAGCTCTGGGCCAAGATCATTTCAGGTTATGTATATATGGCCCTTGACATAATCCTTATTGCAGCCGGAATCCTTATACTTGTAACCGGAAGAAACGTGACAGACGCTTACGCAATGATCGCATCCGATGTGACAGAGGAACTCGGCATGAACATTACGTCCTATGCGCTGAAAATATTTCTGTACAGCATTGCAGCCTGCATCAGCTCAGTGATTATGACCTATTTCTGTATCACGATAGGCCAGCTTTTTCCGGGCCACAGGGTGCTCTGTGCACTGGCCGCATATTTTATCACATCCCTTGTAATTCAGTTTATATCTATCTTCCTTATGTTTACTTTGGGATATGCTCCGGGAGGCATGTTCCTCATCTCCGACGGAAGTACTGTGGCGGACTATACATTCAAAACACTGGGGTTATCCTCTGTCCTGATGTTTCTTGTGACTGTCCTGGAATATATTGCCACGCACATTATTATAAAAAAGAAAGTCAATCTGCTCTGAGCAGATTGGCTTTCTTTTTCGCCGCAGTGTGATCCTCACGGAGGGCTTTTATTTCATAGGAACGCAGTTTCCTATGAAACAAAAAAAATCCCAAGAAGCACCATAAACACTGTGGTTAAAGCACTTCCCGGGACCAGGTTATCAGCGTCTGAACGGAGTCGAACCGTCGCACATGCCTCCGGAGGGCATTGCTCTATCCACTGAGCTACAGACGCATTCCAACTGCTGAAAGAGAAGTCTCTCTTCAACAGCCTTAATTATCCTAGCACAAATCCAACTAAAAGTAAACACTTAATTTCAACAATATCAGTTCAGCTATTTAGTTCAATAACGTTTTCTGTCAAAATGCATCCGGAAGTGGAGCGA
>JAHZHF010000047.1:3317-14323 GCA_019420405.1 Clostridiales bacterium | reverse complement strand
CGCTTCCTGCGCATTCCCAGACGGAAATGTTATCGACTAAATAGGCTGATAAACGTAGAAGTGGCGCGGCTTGAGGACTATCGACTTCAGAATCCTTCCGGCCGCGCCTTACTTCTGGAAGCTATATATTCATTAACTTCCGTCTTGAAAAGCTCAGAAAACAGCCCCATTTCAAGAAAAATCTGCGGGGATGGAGGATGGCGAGGGGCAGTCTCTGACCCTGGCTTAAATTGGCGCCGTCGCCGATGAGCATGGTGTTGAAGCACGACAGAAACCTGATCGCACAGAACCTCCGGGGCAGCCAGATCTGCCTCCTCACTGAACGCCGATCCATGACACGGAGATGATGCAGAAGTAAACTGAGACCATCATCGCCGGGTTATTGAACACCAACAGTCCATCCGCCTTTACGGAAAGTTCATAGAGTATCTTTGATGCTTTGGAAAACATCACATTTTCATAGTCCTCGAGGACGAACGCTTTCATCACCCGGATAGCGGTAACATTTTTCTGGACGCTGGCGTTTAAGTCGTCATACGCGTCACCAGCCCTGGCACGCTGAATTTGTCGATGTTGGAAAAGCTGTCTTTCTTATATTGCCTGAGCTGCTGTAAAGCTTTTCTCATGATAGTTTACCTCCTGTCTGCTTTTTTCTCTGTCTGTTTCCTCCATTCCCAGCTCTGTAAACTGTGTGATCAGCCAGAGAGAGGCCGGGAGGACACGAAAACTATGTTCCCCTGGAAATCGGCTGCCACAATCACATGGAGCTGAATCTCCTGCCCGGAATTCTGGAACAGCTGACGGGAGAAGTGCCCCTGCTGCGTCCTTCCATCTACATCGTACCCTTCCGCCCCTATTTCCTGTGTCTGTTCTCCGGACCACCCGCTGGCACGGCACGAAGTATTCACGCCGTAAATGCTCAGACGGTTCCTGACGCTGTGCGCACACAGCCTGGAAACCGGCCGGGCAAAATCAGCCTGTTTTCATTCGTCTGACGATATGGGTTAAATGGCTACTTTCTCTCTTACTTTCAGTGCAATATCCGGATAGTTTGTGATCACAGCCTCCAGACCTGCTTCCATAATTTTTTTCATATCTTCTTCTTTATTTACGGTCCATACGCGGACTTTCAGTCCGCTTTTCTGATATCTTTCCAGAAAATCGGACATATACAGATGATATACCGCCGGATGCAGTCCGTCAATTCCCGTTGCTGCCGCGTAGTTTTCCACGTCGAGGATCACGTCGCTAAAGAGATAGGCTGTCTCCGCCTGCGCGTCCAGGCTTCGCACTTTCTGTATGCTGCAGTGATTGAAGGAAGAATAGATGACACGTTCTTTCATTCCGACCTGTCTTACGATCTCCATCGTCTTTTCTTCAATCCCCGGATACCAGAATATCCCTGTTTTCAGCTCGATATTCACAGCCATATTTCCCGGCTTCACCAGCTCCAGCACTTCCCGGAGTGTGGGGATCTTCACTCCCCGGTATTCCTCCATCTGATTGTGGAAGGAAAGCGACTTAAGCTCCGCCAGCGTGAAATCCCGCACAAAGCCTTCGCCCGTTCCCGTGCGGTCGATCTTTTCATCATGGATCACAGCGACTTCTCCGTCTTTTGTCAGCTGTACGTCCAGCTCAATCCCGTCTGCGCCCTGCCTCTCTGCCAGTTCAAATGCCGGCAGGGTATTTTCCGGCGCATATGCACTGGCTCCTCTATGGGCAAATATTTTTGTCATGTTTACTCTCCTCCCTCCGGATGCGCTTCTTGAACCAAACCGGTCGAACAGACGGTTCGATCTTCACATAGACTCCTGCCTTCTTTTCGCAGATTCCGCCTGTTTTGTCCGCCGCAGCTTCCGAAAAGGTCAGTTCCACGTCAAGATACAGAGTGTCCTCTTTCAGGCCGGCCGCATACAGGCTTCCGTCTTCCGCCCGGAGAACAGGTACTTTCTGATCCCGAAAATACAGGAACAACTCCGTTCCTTCAGTCCGTATCTCCATCTCTCCGTAGGCAGGATTATCATAGATACCTTCACACTGTTCCGTTTCAACCCGGGGCGCTGTCGGAAGCGGATTTTCATGTTTCACCGGACTTTCTCCATCCTTCCTCCGCTTTTCATCCGCTTCTCTGAGCCGTCCGGACCAGAAAGAGAGATCCTGCACTTCGCTGACTCCCATCATCTGATCCAGCGCTGAAAACAGCAGGGTATAGAAAAAGCCGTGGCAGCCGCAGTGCCGATTAGCCAGAATCACAATCCCCCTGCCAAGATCAGGGATGACTGCCTGAAGGCTGCAGTATCCTTCAATTTCTCCATGATGATAACAGATCTTTCTTCCACGGTATAGACGGACAACCCAGCCCAGCCCGTAACCGCCCAGATCCGGTATCTCAGGGAACACCCAGGGAGAAAATGTATTCGGCATATGCAGGGTCCACATTCTCCGGATCCCCTGGTCTGAAAGAATCCTTCTCCCCTGATATGTCCCCTGTCCCAGAAAGATTCGGAGCCATTTTTCCATATCTTTCAGTCCGGTGTACCAGGAGGCCGCCGGCTCTGCCCCTTTCATCTCCCAGGCAGGCATCTCCTTCCAGTCGTCCCCGGTCCAGAGGTGTCCCCGGGCGAAGTCATCCGCCCGGTGCATCTCTGCCGCCGAAAAACAGCTTTGCTCCATCCCCGCCGGTTCCAGGATTTTCTCCCTCACCAAAGTTTCCCATGGCTTCCCTGCCGCAGCTGCAGCGATATATCCCGCCGCTGTGTACATCACATTGCTGTACTGAGCCGTATAGCGAAACGGCCGATTCAGCTCCAGCCAGCGAAGCCGGTACAAAAATTCCTCCGGAGCCAGGTCAGACGGCCACATGCCGTCGTGTCCGCCCAGCCCGCTCCTGTGACAGAGGATATCCCTCAGTGTCAACCCCTCTGAAGCGTCCGCATCGGCCATCTGAAATCCGGGGACATACTCTTTCACCGGGACGTCATAGTTCAATACACCCTCGTCTGCCAGAATCGAGATCAGGGCCGACGTCAGGGACTTGGTACAGGAAGCCACAGCAAACAGCGTATTCGCCGTAACCGGCCGTTTCTCCCCAGTGCCGGAGTCTGTACCGGTGATACCGCACGTCTTTTCGTACAGCACTCCTTCTGCGTCCACAACCGCCATGGCAGTTCCCGGAACATGGTAATAATCCATCTCCTCCCGAATCTGTTCCTCCGGCAGAAAAACAGCCGGATTTTCGCCTTTACGCTTCATCCGTCAGTTCCTCCCTGTCCAGAGGAAAATGACAGGCAATCTTTCTAACGCTTCCGTCCTTCATCCGGTATTCTTTCAGCTCCGGGATTTTCTTCCTACACTCTTCTGTTGCGTAAGGACATCTCGGGTGGAACAGGCATCCGGATGGGGTATTGATCGGGCTTGGCGTCTCTCCTTCGATCGTGTAACTCCTCTCACGGATCTCCGGATTCATCACCGGCGCGGCATGGATCAGGATATTCGTATACGGATGCCCCGGACTCCTGAAGAGGCTTTCCGTCTCTCCTTCCTCCATAATCTTTCCAAGATACATCACGACGACGCGATCCGAAATATAGCGCACAACCCGCAGGTCATGGGAGATGAAGAGCATCGTAAGCCTGAGGCGCTCCTTCAGATCCGTAAGCAGATTGATGATCTGAGCCTGAATCGACATATCCAGCGCCGAGACCGGCTCGTCCGCGATCAGCACCTCCGGATTCATAACAAGAGCACGGGCGATGCCGATCCTCTGGCGCTGCCCGCCCGAGAATGCGGATGGACGTCGGTCCAGAACTTCCTTCGGCATCCCCACCATCTCAAGGATCTCCTTCGTCTTCTTTTCATAATCTTTCTTTTCACAGAGATGATACACGGAGAGGATCTCATAAAACATGGCGCGGATCGACATTCGCGGATTCAGAGAGGAATAGGGATCCTGGAAGATCATCTGCATCTGTCTGTGCAGCTTCGTCAATTCCTGTTTTCCCGCTTTCCCCAGATCTCCGATTCCCTCATATTCGATCGTTCCTCCGCTGGGCTTACAGAGACAGATCAGCGTCCTTGCAAAAGTGCTTTTCCCGCATCCGGACTCCCCTACCAGACCGACCGTCTCGCCTTTCCGGATGTCCAGGCTGACGTCGGACACCGCCCTGACAGCTTTCTGAGGCTTCTTCTGTATCTTTTCAAATATGGTCTGCTTTATAGGGAAAACCGTTGAAAGGTTCCTGACGCGGATCAATGTATTCTGATTTTCTTCCATAATTAGTACTCCCTTTCCACAATCCCTTCCACATGCTCCAGCTTCTTCCAGAGATGGCATTTGGTATAGTGATCCTTCCCGATCTCTTCCAGCTCCGGCGCTTTCTCGGTACAGATCTTCTCGCAGTACCGGCATCTGGGTGCGAAAGCGCACCCCACAGGCATCTCTTTCAGGTTCGGCGGCATTCCCTCGATCGGCTCCAGCCGCTGTCCCTTTTTCGCCATTGAGGGAAGTGAACACATAAGACTGTATGTATACGGGTTCCGCGGACGATGGAACAGCGTATGAACGTCGGCCTTCTCTACGATCTTTCCTGCGTACATAACCGCGATGTGGTCGCACACCTGGGCAGCAACCCCGAGATCATGGGTCACAAGAATCATACTCATGTTCAGCTCCCGTTTCAGCTTCTGCAGAAGTTTCAGGATCTGATCCTGGATCGTAACATCCAGCGCCGTTGTCGGCTCGTCTGCCAGCAAAAGCTTCGGCTCTCCCGCCAGAGCGATCGCGATCATCGCTCGCTGTCTCATTCCCCCGCTGAGTTCATGAGGATAGGCCTCCAGCCTCTGAGCGGCGTCAGAAATCCCGACCATCCGCAGGAGTTCCTCTGCGCGTTTTCTTTTTTCCGCTTTGCTCATCTTATCCGGAAGAGATTCTATCAGCTGCATTCCGATTTTTACAACGGGATTCAGCGTCGTCATCGGCTCCTGGAAGATCATGCCGATCTCGTGTCCCCTGATCTTCTGCATCTCACGGAAACGCAGATGGGTAATATCCTGTCCTTTGTATATCACCTGTCCGCCCGTGACTGTGCCATTCTCTTTCAGCAGACCGATAAGGGAGCGGCAGGTTGCGCTCTTCCCGCAGCCGCTCTCTCCGATCAGCCCGAACATCTCACCCTCACGGATATCAAAACTGACGTCATCCACCGCGTGGACCACCTGATCTCCGTCGGCAAAATCCGTCTTCAGATTTTTCACACTTAATATATATTCCATACTCTGCTCTCCTACTTCGCCTTAACCTTCTCCGCCACGCCTTTACCGACGAAACTGATCGCCACTCCGGCAACAGCGAGAAAAATGCCGGGGAATATAGATATCCACCATGCGCTGGTCAAAAACGGGCGGCCTCCGGTAATGATCGCGCCCCATTCCGGCGTCGGCGCCGACACGCCGAGCCCGAGGAAACTCAAGGAAGCGCCTACCATCATACACATCATGACATCAGAGATTGCGTAGACGAACGCCCCGTCGATCACATTCGGCAGAATATGCCTGAGCATGATGCGCGCGCCGGAGAAGCCAAGAGTCTTCGCAGCGGCTACATACTCCATGTTCTTTTCCGCCAGGACTTCACTGCGCACCAGCTTCGCGTAATCTTTCCAGCCCACGCACCAGATCGCGATAAACATATTCCGGATTCCCGACCCGATGATCGCAACGATCGCAATCACAAGGATAATAAACGGAAACGCTGTGATCACATCCAAGATACGCATCAGAACTGCGTCAACCTTCTTCCCGTAGTAGCCCGCGCACAGTCCGATCAGCGTTCCGGTCACGGCAGGGACAAGCATGGCAAATATACCGATCGCAAGGTCAACCCTTGTTGCATAGATCACCCGGGTGTACACGTCTCTCCCCAGATCGTCCGTTCCGAACCAGTGTGCCGCCGACGGCGCCTGAAGAAGTACATTCATATCCTGCGTATACGGATCCTGATCCGTGAAAAGCCCCGGGAAGAATGTCATCAGCAGAATCACAAACAGAATGACGGCGCCCACATAGAAGGAAACCGGCATGCTTTTTAACGTTTTCTTCATCTTCTGTACTCCTCCTTACTCCAGTTTGATCCTTGGATTGATAAATGAATAAGAAATATCTGTAAGAAGGTTCATTACAAGGACGATCACCGCAAAGATATAAACCAGTCCCTGTACCAGACTATAATCCCTTGACAGAATTGCCTGCATCAACAGATTTCCCAGTCCCGGCAGGGCGAACACAGTCTCGATTACGACGCTTCCTGCGAACATATACACGATCCGCATAGAAAACAATGTGATTGTGGAAACCATGACATTTTTCAGGATATATCTGTTTCTCACAACATTCTTCTTAAGTCCCTTGCTGTACGCGAAGTCCACATAATCCTGTCTGCGGATCTTCAGAATCTCTTCTTCTATATTCCGTATCATCAGTGCGGACGTGCCCAGTCCGCCCGCAATGGCAGGAAGTACCATCGAATGCAGATGTTCTCCCCACGTTGTCCCCCATCCTCCAACCGGAAAGAGTCCGAGCTGCAGCCCGAAGATCATCATCAGCTGGATCCCGATCCAGAATTCCGGTATGGAGATAAAAATAAGCGCAGCCGTGTCGACTGTCTTTGTCACAACTTTATTTCTGCTAATTCCTCCGATATATCCGAACAGGAAACTGATCACAAGCGTGAAGATTCCCGTCATGACCGTCAGGGTCAGTGTGACAACCGCCTTTTCCTTGAACAGATCCAATACCGGAGCGTTCAGCGTGATCGAATTTCCAAAATCAAAGGTCAACACCTGCTTTAAAAACAAAAAGTACTGAACAATCAGCGGCTCATTCAGCCCGAGTTTCTCGTTCATCTCTTCCACAGCCTGCGGTGTCGCATGGTCTCCAAGCATAGTAATTGCAGGGCTGCCCGGTATCAGGCGCATCCCTGCAAAAATAACCACAGTAACAACCAACAGTACGGGAATCATCTGAAGAATTCTCTTTATAATATAATTAAATTCCTTCATTTCTCCCTTATCTCTCCTATTCGGACTTTGTCAGTGTCTCGAATCTGTAATTTCCAAGCGGCGTCTGTGCTACATTATCAATTGCTTCTGAGTGTGCTACATAAAATGAGCTGTTGAACAGCGGGATATTCGGAACTTCTTCAGCTACAATCTCCTGCATCTGTCCATAATACTCTGCTCTCTTTGCCTCATCCATCTCAGTACCGGCCTGCTCAACCAGCTTCTCAGCTTCCTGCTGCTTCTCTCCGTTCCATCCGCTGCTCCAGCACTGTGTGCTGTCATAATCGCACCACAGGCTTGCCAGCTGCGATGTATCGGTCATATCGCTTGTCAGATAGCTGAAATAAACTTCATAGTCTAATGCGCTCCAGTTCGCGCTCGCCGTTGCACCGTCCACCTGCTCGATATTCAGCGTCACACCGATCTCCTGCCACTGCTCTTTCAGAAGAGTCGCCTCCTGAAGCTCAGCAGTATTTCCGGACGCGATCTCAACCGTCAGTTCCATTCCGTCTCCGTAGCCTGCTTCCTCCATCAGCTGTTTCGCCTTATCTACATCGCGGGTCACTTCCGGCAGATTCGTGTTGTAATGCGGAGCCGCCGGAGAGATAAAGCTGTCTGCCGGCTCGCCGTATCCGTAACTTACCGCCTTTATGATCGCCTCTTTGTCAGTTGCAAGCTCAAGAGCCTGACGCACACGCGCATCCTGAAGCTTCTCATTCTGGCAGTTGAGGATGATGTAGTCAACTGACGTTGACGGGAACTCCTCCACAACGATTCCGTCTGTATTCTTCAGATCATCCAACTGACTCAGCGGAACCTCTGCCATATCAATCTGTCCGGATTTCAGCTGCATCATTCTTGTATTGTCATCCGTCACAACATTCATATGGAACTCATCCACTGTGGGAAGACCTTCCTGCCAGTAGTACTCATTTTTTACAAATACCATGCCATTGTTCTTCTCCCAGCTTTCCAGGGCGAACGGACCTGTTCCCACCGGAGCGTTTGCGATCCCTTCGTCTCCCACTTCTTCACAGTACGCCTGCGGCATGATACTGCAGGGGAACATGGCCAGCAGGGAAAGGAGATAAGGCGTCGGCTGTTCTACTGTGACGACAACACTGTCTTCTCCCTCTGCTCTGATATCCGTGATCGCGCTGATCATACTCGTGTACGGTCCGCCTTCCATATTCTTTGCACGATTGATGCTGTAAACGCAGTCTTCCGGAGTTACTTCTTCTCCATTCGAAAACTTGATACCGTCCCTGATATGGAACGTATACGTCAGATAATCATCGCTGATCTCCCAGGTATCCGCAACTGCCGGCTCTACATCCTTGCCGTCTTCCGTGCTGCGAACCAGGCCTTCCAGCGCGAAGTTCATCATCCAGATATCCTGGTTCTTGGAAGCCAGCGCCGGATCCAGTGTTTCCGAGTCAATACTTCTGGCCATCACGACCGTACCGTCTGAACTTCCCTCCGCGTTTTCCTGTGTTCCGCTCTGGTCCTCTGTCCCGGAACTTCCGTTCGACGATCCGCAGCCCGCAAGGGACGTCACCGCAACCGCACATGCCATCAAAAGCGCCATAAATCTCTTTTTTCCTAACATATTTTCTCCTTCCCTTTATCTATAATTTCGGGTCAAAGAATCTTTCTCCTTTTCGTCCTGTTCTGCTGATTCGCACAGTACATTAAGCTCCGCTCCATGACCACTGGCGCTTATCTTACTCCCTCCCCCATGCAGTTCTCATGAAATCTACGTGAAGTTTTTGTAAATTTTCTACATTATATATTTCCGGAGCTCATTTCCCCATCTCCGCGCTTCGGCAGTGTAACGTCCACTTTGAACAAATCGGCTTCCGTTGAGATTTTAAGCGTACCGTGCTGCAGTTCTGCAAAACTCTTCGCGATGGCCAGCCCCAGACCGGACCCTTCAGTATTTCTGGACGAATCTCCCCGGACAAACCGGTCAGTGATCTCATCCGCATTGAAGTCCAGCTCTGCTGCAGATACATTTTTCATGGAAATACGAACACTGTTCTCCAGATCTTCCATCTCGATATATACCCTTGTATGCGGCATTGCATATTTTGTGATGTTCACGATCAGATTTTCAAAGATCCGGTACGTCTTCTGGCTGTCCAGCCACATTACCAGTTTATATTCCGGAAGCTTCCACCTGAATTCCAGATTCGCATCCTTAATTTTGCTGTCATTTTCCAGACCGACTTCTTTTATCAGATTTACAATATCCACTTTCATATAATGCATCACAGTACTTTTGCTGGTCGCTTTACTGATCTCAAACAGATCTTCGATCAGAACTTTCAGGCGCAGGGACTTGCGCTCCAGAACATCAATGTATTCTTTGCGCTTCTCCTCGTCCTTCTCATTTTTTAAAAGATCCGTATAGGTAATGATCGCGGTCAGAGGCGTGCGCAGATCGTGTGAGACGTTTGTCACAAGCTCTGTCTTCATCCGCTCGTTTTTGACCTCCTCATCCACCGCCTTTTTAAATCCTTTCTGAATTTTCTTTAACTCCTCCTGAATCGGACTGAAAACACCTACGTCTCCCTCAATCGGAACATCCAGATGACCGTCTGCCAGCTGGTTGGTGGACTGCAGAAGAACCGCATATTTTGTCTGCAGGTCGCTCGTATATTTTCTGAGGAGAAAGAACAGAAGCACGGAGTAGATAATGAGCGCAAATGTTCCATAATACCAGAAAAAGCATACGATCACCAGAATGACAAAGTTTATGATTACTACTTTCAAAAGCGTCCGGTTCACCTGGTTTTGAAAATCTATATGGAGCAGCGCGTCATACTGCTTCTCAAAAAAGGTTTTTATCTTTCCTGCTCCCCGTTTCATTTTGCTTCCAAACCGATCACCTCTTTTTCCGATCCATCCTAGTACCATTGCCGTCAAAGTCCGCTCTTTCCAGTACGCCCCCTTCATTGTAAATATTTCTCTCAGGCATGCCGCCTCCCAGTATACCGCTGCAAAAAACGCAAACCAGAGCATGAAATTCAGAGCCATGGTGGGCAGCCCGCCCAGTATGTGATTCCAAAGAGTGCCCTGCATCGTATGATACACCAGAAATCCGATCCCGGTCAGAGGCACTGGCATAAACATAATCAGACAGATCACGGCTTCAAACGGGACACGGAAGATCCGCCCCTCCGGCTTGCGTACTCCTCCGATGCAGGGAATCAACAGTGCTCCGACAGCGGCAGCAGCAGAAAATACAAGGCCGTAAAACTGAAAATCCGTATAATCAATGAGCAGATACGCCGTATTGTCCCAGAACGAATTCTCCACGCGGCAGTATGCTTCCAGATTCTCGGCGGTCATTCCGTATATAATCGTCACATCGTGCGGATTCGAGATATCGGAGATCATTTCTCCCGCTGCGTTTTCCGCACTGAATAAAAAACTCTGTTCTGCGCCGTATTCTTCATCAGGACTTAAGCCGTTTCCTGTGACCTGTACCTTTGACAATTCTCCGTCAGAGGCAAACTCAAAAAGCATTCGTACCGCATACTCCCCGTCGCTGTCATCAAGAAGGGACGATGCTGTTCCGGCCCCCGTACTCTCAAGAAGAGAATCCTCCTCTGTATCAAACACACCACAGTCCATATATTTGCGAAGCAGGTCAAAATCCGTATTTCCAAAATCTTCCAGCACATCAGACTGCGAAGTCTCCTTTGACACCTCGTTATAGACAATATAGTTTCCCTCGGCCAGCTTTGGCCCCATTCCAATGACTGTCTGTACGATCAGTTCATCTATATCGCTCTGTTCGTTCATCTGTTTTTCCAGACTGGGATAGGTTAACATCATGCCCACTGAACAGGCAATCAATAAAATCAGTATATAAACAATGCCATACTTACGGCTGCTTTTCAATTTTGTATCCAACTCCCCACACCACCTTTAAGTATTTCGAAT
>JAHZHF010000047.1:0-3307 GCA_019420405.1 Clostridiales bacterium | reverse complement strand
ATTTCGGATTTTTCGGATCAATCTCAATTTTCTCCCGGATATTTCTCACATGCACCATGATGGTATCTGTGTTGATAGCCTTCTCCTGCCACACTCTTTCATAAATTTCTTCTGCTGAAAACACTCTGCCGGGATTCTTCGCCAGCAGAAGCAGGATCTTATACTCAATGGGCGTAAGCTTCACCGGATTGCCGTCCATCGTCACTTCCACGGCTTCCTCATTGATCTCCAGGCCGCCGATTACATGGACGTTTTCCTTGGGCGCCAGCTTCTCCAGGAATTTCCTGTAGCGCCTGAGCTGGGAATTCACCCGCGCCATCAGCTCCATTGGCGTAAACGGTTTTGTCACATAGTCGTCCGCGCCGATATTAAGCCCTGTAATCTTGTCAACCTCCTCTGACTTTGCAGAGAGCATAATCACGGGAAAATCATGTTTTTCCCGCAGTTTCATTGTCATCCGGATTCCGTCCATCCGCGGCATCATGATATCCACGATGGCCAGATGAATTTCCTCTTTCTCGATGATTTCCAGACCTTCCACTCCATCCGCTGCCTGGAACACTTTATAGCCCTGGCTCTGCAGATAAATCTGCACGCCTTCCCTAATCTCCTTATCGTCCTCTACAATCAGTATGTGATTTGCTTCCATGCTGCCTCCTCGATTCTCTCATTCTCTGTTTGTTCTCTTTCTGCCGCCACTCCGTCTGCGTTAACAGGAAGATTCGGCACTTCATTCTTCTTAACTATGCCGTAATTCTTCACTGACACGTCCACCGTTGTAAACGGAAGCGGTATCACGTATTTATCCCATCTGGCGGACAGGCGCAGGCAGAAGGAATAGGAAAGGCTGATCCCGACAAAATCCTCCTCCGCGTGCTCCGACAGGTAAAATGCCAGCTTCTTCGGCTCATGTCTGGGCCCCAGAGGACCGTCCAGCGCGACCGCAATTGAATGCGTCTTCTCATACGAATCCTGAACGATCTTTTTGAGCGCTCCGAATGCCTTATACCCGTCCGGCACTCTCAGGGCGTTCCCGCCGCTTTTCTTTATCATATTTTCAATATAGTTTCCTCTTGTGTCTGCGGTCACGATCACGTCCACGGGAGTTGTTTTGCTGGAAAGTACATCCAGAACAACATTCATAAAGAAACTGTCCTCATGCCAGAATCCGTAGATCTGACTGTCCCCGTACCGGTTCTGCTCATGCCAGCGGATCTTCACCGTCCGCTCAATCAGACTCAGATATCTTGTGAAACACCACTGCAGAATGCTTTGCCCTTTCTTTTTCAAAATCATAAATATCCCCTCCTCGTCCGTCCCGTCTCTGCATACAGATCTGCTCCGGCATCCACTGTTTCGGACCTCCTGATTTTTCCGCAGATACATTGATTGTAGAGCATCTCAGCGTATATGGCAAGTCTGGCGGCACGGTAATTTCCGGCAGTGCGAACCGCCTCTTTTCTCATCTTCCCGCTCTCGTCCGACAGCGCTTTGATCACCTGTTCTGCCCATGCCTCCTCTGATTCTTCCGTAAGGAAGCCGTTTACGCCGTTTTCTATGATATCATCCGATCCCACCGCGTGAACCGCAGTCACCGGAGTCCCTGCTGCCATCGCCTCCGCCAGCACGATCCCCTGTGTCTCCGACTTTGACGCAAAGAGGAACAGATCCGCTGCTCCCAGGTAATCCTTCACCTGTTCATTCGGTATATTTCCCAGGAAGGACACCACATCCGAAATTCCGAGAATAGCCGCCCGTGTCTTTAACTCATTCTTCTGGCTTCCGTCGCCAAGGATCATCACGTGGAAGTCATCGCCGGATTGCCTTTTGATCTCCGCAATTCCTCTGAGAATGAATCCATAATTCTTCTCTTTCTCCAGCCTGGATACTGTGACCAGAAGGTGTTTCTTTCCTCTGCCGTACTGTTCTCTGATCTCGCGGATTCTTCTCTCATCTTTCTGATAGGCTTCCGCTTCCAGACCGGTCGGAAATACTTCGCACCGGCTCTTCATCCCGTATCCCAGCATCATATCCTTCATTCCCCCGGAAGGGGCAAGAACCAGATCACACTGATCTGCAAACCACCTCATATAGGAAGGAACCATCCTTTCCCTGATCCAGTCTACCGCCCGCTTTTTAAAAGCCGGAGTCTGCCCGTTCACCCGGAGCGCCGGGATATAGTGCAGGTAATCCTCATATCTCGTATGGCAGGTATAAATCACCGGAAGATGATATTTTCTCCCAAGCCAAAGCGCGCATGTCCCGACGAACATCGGATGATGGACATGAATACAGTCAAACTCCTCCTCTTCAAATGTTCTCATAATCTCCATCGGGCAAAGAGCCGGATATACCATTCCGTTATCCATTTTCCTCTTCTGGGAGGAAAAACGGATCACCCGTTCCGGAGAATTGTCATCTGCCTCCAGCACCTTTCTTCTCTCCTCTTCCGTCTCCCCGTACATCGGTGCGAACACCGTCACCTGATGTCCCAGACGCACCAGTTCCTCCGCCTGTCTCTCAACAGAAATCGGAACACCTCCCACAAATGGTCTGTAATTGTTCGTCAGCATTGCAATCCTCATGACTGCGTCCCCCTTTCTGTCATTTTCTGATATCTGAACTGTTACATGTGCTTCTCCTGTTCAGCCCAGTAGATTGATCGCTGCATCCCCGAAGAAATATCCTGCTCCCACAAACGCCAGGTTCCAGAGAAAAATCCCGCATATGGAACTGACTGTATACCTGGCAAAATTCATCTTCACCATCCCCGCCGGGATCGAGATAAGCGTCCTCACCATGGGGAGCAGCTTGCTCACAAATACACCGATACAGCCTTTCTCCCTCAGGAACGCCATCTTTTCCTCAATAACCGGACGGTGCTTTGGAAATTTCCTGAAATAAAATCCCAGCACCTTCCCGCCCCCGAATCTTCCGAGCAGATAGAGCGCCCAGCTCCCGGTGAGCCCCGCCGCCACAGTCAGCACCATCACCAGCGGGAAACTGATCTCTCCTCTCGCCGCCCATATCCCGGCCAGCGGCATAATCACCCCCGCCGGGAATCCCGGGAGATTCAAATATTCCAGGAGCACAATCAGGTAAATGAAAAAGGCTCCGTATTGTAAAAAATAATTGGTAAGATCATGAATGCTCATACGAGTGCAGCCCCCTTTCACTGTATACAGGATAGCCTGTAATTCTTAAGGAGGCTGATATGAGATTATAAAGAAATTCTAAAGATTGTCTCTTGCAGCTATTTAGTTCATTAACTCCCGTATGAAAAACGTCCGAAAACAGGGACGATTCT
>JAHZHF010000046.1:5243-14994 GCA_019420405.1 Clostridiales bacterium | reverse complement strand
AAGTTAATGAATATATAGCTTCCAGAAGTAAGGCGCGGCCGGAAGGCTTTTCGAAGTCGATAGCCCTCAAGCCGCGCCATTTACTGCGTTTATCAGCCTGTTTAGGCAGTAACACTTCCCGTTTGTACAGCCCAGGAAGCGGAGCGGACGGCTGTCTCCCTTTCACAGAATAAGTGTGTCAACTCCACGCCCGCTTCCGAACGTTTCAGACGGCAAGTGTTAATGAACTAAATAGCTGCACTGAAATATTTAAGGTTGACTTTGGCGAAAAGGTGTTCGATAATATACAGACACGGTGATTATATTTGCAAGGAAAGATTGTAAAAAGAAATATATCGCAGCAGGAGATACATAATGAGTATATACGATACGTTAAATGAACCGCAGAGAGAAGCAGTGTTTCACACAGAGGGCCCTCTTTTGATCCTTGCCGGCGCGGGTTCGGGCAAGACGAGGGTGCTGACCCACAGGATTGCCTATCTGATTCAGGAGACAGGGGTGAATCCGTGGAATATTATGGCAATCACATTTACTAATAAAGCGGCGGGTGAGATGAGGCAGAGAGTAGACAGTCTGGTCGGATTCGGCTCGGAGAGTATCTGGGTGAGTACGTTCCATTCCGCCTGTGTCCGCATTCTGAGAAGGTATATCGACAGGCTGGGATATGACAACCGCTTTACGATCTATGACACGGACGACCAGAAAACCCTGATGAAGGAAGTGTGCCGCAGGGCGGACATCGATACGAAGCAGTTCAAGGAACGGATGCTTCTCTCCGTCATTTCCTCGGCCAAGAATGAGATGATTCTGCCCGATGAGTTTGAGCTGAAAGCGGGAGGAGATTTCGTGAAGCGCAAACTGGCGAAAGTATACCGGGAATATGAGGCGCAGTTAAAGTCCAATAATGCCCTGGATTTCGATGATCTGCTTGTGAAGACAGTGCAGCTTCTGGATACGCAGCCGGACGTGAGGGAAAACTACCAGGAGCGGTTCCGCTATATTATGGTAGACGAATACCAGGATACCAATACCGTGCAGTTTAAGCTGGTCAGCCTTCTGGCGGGAAAGTACAGAAATCTCTGCGTGGTCGGGGATGACGACCAGTCAATCTATAAGTTCAGAGGGGCGAATATCAGGAATATTCTTGATTTTGAGAAGGAGTTCCCGGATGCCAGAGTGATCCGGCTGGAGCAGAATTATCGTTCTACAGGGAATATCCTGAACGCGGCGAACGAGGTGATCCGGAATAATAAAGGCCGGAAGGACAAGACTCTGTGGACGGAAAACGGCGAGGGCGGCAAAATCCGCCTAAGACAGTTTGATACGGGATATGATGAGGCGGATTTTATCGCAGAGGATATACGCAAGAGCGTGGAAAACGGCGCTTCTTATAATGACAATGCGATCCTGTACCGGACGAATGCCCAGTCCCGTCTCTTTGAGGAAAAATTCGTTGCCATGAATATTCCTTATAAAATTGTGGGCGGAGTGAATTTCTATGCCCGCCGGGAGATCAAGGATATTCTTGCGTATTTGAAGACCGTGGACAACGGTCAGGACGATCTGGCGGTCCGGCGTATTATTAATGTGCCAAAGCGGGGGATCGGACTTACGACGGTCAACCGTATCCAGGAATCAGCGTCTGAGAGAGGTATCGGATTTTACGAGGCTCTTCTTGCGCCGGAGCTGATCCCGGGAGTGGGGAGAAGCGCATCAAAGCTGGATTCTTTTGCGGCTTTGATCGAATATTTTAAAAGCCAGGCTCAGAGGGAGAGTCTTACCGATCTGTTAAATGAGATCATTGAGCAGACCGGGTATATTGAGAATCTGGAAGCGGATGATCCGGAAGACGCCGAGGCGAGAATTCAGAATATCGACGAGCTGGTAAATAAAGCAGCGGCCTATGAGGAGGCATGTGAGGATCAGAACGAGCCTGCAACACTGAGCGGCTTTCTTGAGGAAGTGGCGCTTGTGGCGGATATTGACAGCCTGGATGAGGATCAGGATTATGTTGTGCTCATGACGCTTCACAGCGCGAAGGGACTGGAGTTCCCAAGGGTGTATCTGGCCGGGATGGAGGATGGTCTGTTCCCCAGCTATATGACAATCACCGGAGATGACCCGGAGGAGCTTGAGGAGGAGCGCAGACTCTGTTATGTCGGAATCACCAGGGCGGAGGAAGAACTTACGCTGACCTGCGCGAGAAAGAGAATGGTGCGGGGCGACGTCCAGTATAATAAAATGTCACGTTTTGTAAAGGAGATCCCGATGGATCTGCTGGATACGGGAAGCGGCATGCGCCGTGCGGCCGGAGGCGGATATGCAGATGAGCCTTTCGGAGGAGCAGGAGCGGCGTCAGCATACAGAAAGGCTATGGAGGCGTTCCGTACACCGCCGTATCAGACATCTGCGGATGCATCGCGCAGAAAGCCGTATCAGTCAGGAGAAACTTCTGGCTCGCGCGGAGGAAAGCAGCCGTTTGCCGCCCTTACGAAAGGGAGCCAGCTCACGGCGGGTAAGGGAGGAACTCTCGCTTATAAACCGGGGGACCGCGTAAGCCATGTCAAATTCGGCGAGGGAACTGTGCGGGATATCAAAGAGGGCGGACGCGACTATGAAGTGACGGTAGAGTTTGATTCGGCCGGAGTGAGAAAAATGTTTGCCATGTTTGCAAAGCTGAAGAAAGTATAAGCTGTACTAAATTTTTCAGATAAACTAGTAGTAATCTGAAAATGTTAGTGGTATAATATTCAGAAAGCAAGCACTGTCCCAGGGACAGGGAAAGGACGTGTATTATGAACAGAATAGAAGAGATGATAGCGGAATCAAAATTAAGCGAAATCCTGAACAGGAATGAAGCAGAAAAACAGAAAAATACAGTGATCTGGATACTGGCAATTATCGGTGCGGTGGCAGCAGTTGCCGGAATCGCATATGCAGTGTACCGCTTCTTTACACCGGATTATCTGGAAGATTTTGAAGATGATTTCGATGATGATTTTGATGACTATTTCAGTGAAGATGATCAGGTATAATCTATTGGAAAAACGATAAAAAAACATACAGGCAGGATGTGGGAGAGGCTGCACCCTGCCTGTTTTGTTGCATGAAAACGGAGGCGTGGATGAGAAAAGGACAGATTTTTGAAGGAATAATAGAGCGGGTGGATTTCCCGAATAAGGGGATTGTATATCTGCCGGAGGAGGAGCGGTATGTTACGGTAAAAAACGGAATCCCCGGACAGAAAATCCGCTTTCTGATAAATAAATTCAAGAAAGGACAGGCGGAAGGCCGTCTTCTGGAGGTGATTGAAAAGTCTCCATTTGAGACGAGGAATCCGGTCTGCAGTATCTTTCCCGCCTGCGGAGGCTGTATGTATCAGACCATGCCTTATAAAGAGCAGGTGAAGATGAAGGAAGGACAGATCCGCCGGATCATGGATGAGGCCATCCGAGGGGAATACATTTTCGAGGGCGTCAAAGCCAGTCCGGAGGAGTTCGGATACCGGAATAAGATGGAGTTTTCATTCGGGGATGAGTACAAGGACGGCCCTCTGTCCCTCGGCCTGCATAAGAAGGGTAGCACATACGATGTGCTGACGGCTGCAGACTGCAGGCTGGTACACGAGGATATGAATCGGATTCTTGTGTGTGTGCTGGATTATTTCAGGGAACGAGAGGTCAGCTACTATCGGAAGATGCAGCATACAGGATACCTGCGGCACCTGCTTCTGCGCAGGGGAGACGCTACGGGAGAGATCCTTGTGAATCTGGTCACGACCACTCAGGAGGAGCACGATCTTGCCCCGTTGGTGAAGGCTCTGCTGGATCTTAAGCTGGATGGGCGTATCGTTGGGATTCTCCATATCATGAACGATTCTCTGTCTGATGTTGTAAGAAGCGATGAAACCCGGATTCTCTACGGGAAGGATTTCTTTTATGACAGGCTGCTGGGGCTGGAGTTTAAGATTACGCCTTTTTCTTTCTTCCAGCCGAATACGAAAGGGGCGGAAGTGCTCTATAAGACGGTGAGGGAATATATCGGAGATATCCATGATATGACGGTGTTCGATCTGTTCAGCGGAACGGGGACGATCAGCCAGGTGCTGGCTCCGGTGGCAAAAGAAGTGGTCGGTGTGGAGATTGTCGAAGAAGCGGTGGAGGCTGCAAAGGAAAATGCTGCAAGAAACGGAATTTCCAACTGTAAATTCATAGCAGGCGATGTATTTCAAGTGCTGGATGAACTGACAGAGAAGCCGAATGTGATCGTTTTGGACCCGCCAAGAGACGGCGTGCATCCGAAGGCGCTTCCGAAGATTCTGAATTACGGTGTGGAGAGAATTGTATATATATCCTGCAAGATGACCAGTCTTGCACGGGATCTTGAGATGATGCAGCTCGCCGGGTACCGGGTGGAACGGCTGACGGCCGTGGATCAGTTCTGCGAGACTGTTCACGTTGAGACTGTCGCTCTGTTGACGAGAAAAGTCCAGTAAATCAAGGTTTCCGCCGACTTGTGGCAGAAATTTAATTATCCAAGCCCTTAATCATCATATCCCTGTTAAGGAAATTGCCGAATGCCTTTCGGTAAACATAAGCACTATTTACCGCTTACGCAAGCAGATGGCAATGACCGGTTCTGTGAAAACCCAGAGAACGACACAAAGCACCTTGTGTTTCTCGATGAAAGCGGAATCAATACGGACATGACCAGACGTCACATATCGGATTGTATAAGATGGTTTCGTGCGTGTGGACGTGCGTAATAATTTATTGGATCGCTATAGATAATATAGAAGCTTTTGAAAGAGGGATTAAGAGTGATCTGCTAACTGAGTACTGGTGGGATGCCAGTTTATATGCTTTACAGGAATTGAAAAGACGAGGACAATTTTGTGAGTCGATAAAGCAATGATTATGAAAGTAATATGATAAAATTAATGAAATGGAAAAAGGAGGACTGCAAGGTGGAGGATAGAAGAGACAATCTCAATATTGTTGGGAGTGAAATTATCATATATCAAACGGAAGATGGACGCACAAAAATTGACGTTAAGTTTGAAGATGAGACCGTTTGGCTTACACAGGCACAATTATGTGCACTCTACCAAACCAGTAAATCCAATATCAGTGAGCATATCAAACATATTTTTGAAGAGGGCGAACTGGAAGAAAATTCAGTTGTTCGGAAATTCCGAACAACTGCTGCTGACGGGAAAAAATATAATACAACACATTATAATTTGGATATGATTATTTCCCTTGGTTATAGAGTGAAATCAAAAATTGCTACAAATTTCCGCCGGTGGGCTACCGAACGATTAAAAGAGTACATGATAAAAGGTTTTACGCTGGATGATGAGCGGCTGAAAAATCTGGGCGGCGGTAACTACTGGAAAGAGCTGTTGGACCGCATACGGGATATACGTTCGTCTGAAAAGGTTATGTACCGACAGGTTCTTGACCTTTATGCAACGAGTGTTGACTATGATCCTAAGAGTAGTGAATCTATTGCCTTTTTTAAAATGGTGCAGAACAAATTGCATTATGCAGCACACGGACATACAGCAGCAGAGGTTATATACGAGCGCGCGGATGCGGGTCAGCCTTTTATGGGATTGAAGAGTTTTTCTGGTGACTTTCCTGCTTTAAAGGATATAGGCATTGCAAAAAACTACCTTAATGATGAAGAATTAAAAATATTGAATAATATTGTATCGGGATATTTTGATTTTGCGGAAATTCAAGCTATGCGTCATAATCCTATGTATATGTCAGATTATGTGGAGCATCTTGATAATGTTTTGAAGACTACAGGGGAAAAGGTGCTGCAGGGTGCCGGTACAATTAGCCATGCGCAGGCAATTGAGAAGGCAACAAAAGAGTATAGAAAATATCAGGCACAGAATTTGTCACCGGTTGAAGCGGTATATTTGGAAAGCATTAAAAATATTCAAAACATAGTGAAGAAAAAAGATAATAACTAATAGAACAGGCAGTTTCTATGAAAACAATAAAAGTGAAATAAAAAATACGAAGGAGACAGATTATGCCAGTTTACGATTTTAATCATTTACCATCAGATTCCAGGAAGCCGGTATGTACTTATACGATTTTCTATACGAATGAGCCGGAGGCGTCCGCGGAGCACCCGCTGCTCGTCCTGGATAACAGCGCGGGACAGCTTAAGCATCATTCCGCCGGAGTGTTTACCAATCCGGTAAAACGCACGGCTTTTGAGTTCCAGGGGGAGGACGGTACTGCCAGTGCGGACATTCTGCGGATTGACGCCCGGTTTGTCAGCCTTTTGAAATGGCTTGGAGAGAATCATATTAATGTGCGGCTTTCCGGCGCAGCCAAATACGGGGAGTACGCTGTCTATAAAATTCGTGAAATCGCTTTCGGCGGCGGGGTGAAACTTTCCGCGGAAGACGGTTTTTTGCAGTTTATGATCGAGAGGCTTCTCTCCAGCGACGCTCCGTCCGAAGAGATTCCGGACGAGGATGAGGAAGAGGCCGGTGATAGCATGAAGCTGACCAGTATCCAGAGCATTACGGATTTTATGACCTGTGCAGGAAGAACTCTGCCGGATAATATCCGTCTCTGGGCGAGGAGAAATCTGGCGGTGGCGCGTTCCCATGAGGTGTCCGCAGAAGAGCGGCGGCACGCTCAGAGAGCGCTTTCCATTATGATGAATATCCAGTGGAAGGGGAATTATTTCCCGCCCGTTGATCCCGAGGAAGCGAGAAGGATTCTGGACGAGGAGCTCTACGGCATGGAGCAGGTTAAGCAGAGGATCATTGAAACGATTATTCAGATTAACCGCACCCATACCCTTCCCGCTTACGGCCTGCTGCTGATCGGCCCGGCCGGAACCGGAAAATCCCAGATTGCCTATGCTGTGGCGCGGATTCTGAAGCTGCCGTGGACGACGCTGGACATGAGCTCCATCAACGATCCGGAGCAGCTCACCGGAAGCTCCCGTATCTATGCGAATGCAAAGCCGGGTATTATTATGGAAGCATTTTCCATGGCCGGAGAGTCCAATCTGGTCTTCATTATCAATGAGCTGGACAAGGCGGCAGCAGGGAAAGGAAACGGCAATCCGGCGGATGTCCTCCTGACCCTTCTGGATAACCTTGGATTTACAGACAATTATATTGAATGCATGATTCCGACGGTGGGTGTTTACCCGATCGCTACTGCCAACGATAAGGATCAGATCAGCGCCCCGCTTATGTCCAGGTTTGCGGTGATTGAGATTCCGGACTACACGCCGGAAGAAAAGAAAGTGATCTTCTCGAAATATGCGCTTCCGAAAGTGCTGAAACGGATCGGCATGCGGGAAGAAGAATGCACGCTGACAGAAGACGGGCTGGATGCGGTGATTGACCTGCACAGAAATACAAGCGGAATCCGGGATCTGGAGCAGGCGGCAGAGCATATCGCGGCGAATGCCCTGTACCAGATCGAGGTAGAGCATGTAAAGAGTGTGACCTTTGACGGGGAGATGGTGAGAGGGCTGCTGTCCTGAGAAAAACGATGAGGATATACCAATAGATTTTATCCATAGAATCAATTGTTTTTATCCCTCAAATAAGCTAAAATAACCCTAGACTACCACAGATACAGAATCGAGGAATCATTATGGAACGCTGGTTTATCACCATGAAAAAAGCTGATTTTAACGCAATCGGGGAGAAGTATCACATCTCCCCGATTTTAGCTCGTCTGATCCGCAACCGGGATATCGTCGGGGACGAGGCCGTGGATTTTTATTTGAACGGGACGATCGCGGATCTCTACGATGGGATGCTGATGCGGGATATGGACCGGGCGGTGGAGATTCTGGAGGAGAAGATCCGCGAAGAGAAGCGGATCAGAGTGATCGGGGACTATGACATTGACGGAGTGAATGCAACCTATATCCTGCAGGAAGGGCTGAGCGGGCTGGGCGCGGATGTGGACACGGATATCCCGGACCGGATCAGGGACGGGTACGGGCTGAACCGGATGCTGATCGACCGGGCGTTAGAAGACGGGATTGATACAATTATTACGTGCGATAACGGGATTGCCGCGGCGGATGAGATCGCTTACGGGAAGGACAACGGTCTGACGATTATCGTGACGGACCACCACGAGGTTCCGTATATTGAGATGGACGGGGAGAAGGAGTATCTTCTTCCGCGGGCGGACGCAGTGGTTGATCCGCACCGTGCGGACTGCGAGTATCCGTTTAAAGGACTGTGCGGAGCGGCGGTTGCGTACAAGCTGATCGAGGCTCTGTATAATGTGATGCAGAGAGACCCGGAGGATGTGGACTATCTGATGGAAAATGTGGCGATCGCGACGGTGGGGGATGTAATGGATCTGACCGGAGAGAACCGGATCTTCGTGAAGCAGGGACTGGAGATGTTAAAGAGGACGCAGAATCCGGGGCTCAAGGCACTGATTGAGTGCACGGGAATCGACGTGGACCGGCTGAATGCGTACCACATCGGATTCGTGATCGGGCCGTGTATTAACGCCAGCGGCAGGCTGGATACGGCGAAACGTGCGCTGGAGCTGTTAAATGCGCGGACGCGCCGGGACGCTGTGATGCTGGCGGAGGATTTAAAAGCGCTGAATGACAGCCGGAAGGAGATGACGGAGCGGGGCGTTGCGGAGGCGGTGAATCTGATCGAGACGACATCCCTTAAGGAGGATAAGGTGCTCGTGGTTTATCTTCCGGACTGTCATGAGAGTATTGCGGGGATTATTGCGGGAAGGATCCGGGAGAGATATTACCGTCCGGTCTTTGTGCTGACGAAGGCGGAAGAGGGCGTGAAAGGATCCGGTCGTTCCATCGAGGCTTATGATATGTTCGCCCAGATGTGCAGATGCCGCGCGCTGTTTACGAAGTTCGGCGGGCATAAACTGGCGGCAGGGCTGTCTTTAGAGGAGGAAAATGTAGACCGGTTCCGGGAGACGATCAACGAGCTCTGCGAGCTGAGTGATGAGGATCTGATGGAGAAGGTATCCATCGACATGCAGCTTCCGTTTCCGTATATTACGGAGAAACTGATCAATGAGCTGGAATTTCTGGAGCCGTTTGGGAAAGGAAACCCGAGGCCTCTCTTCGCAGAGCGGAACCTGCAGGTGATCCGGCCGGGGATCTTCGGGAAGAACCGGAACGTCCTCAAGTGCAGGCTTAAGGACAGTCAGGGAAATCAGATGGAAGCGGTCTATTTCGGAGATGTGGAGGCGTGCTTAAAGGCGATGGAGACAAAGCCTGTGATGTCATTTACATATTATCCTTCGGTCAACGAATATATGGGCCGGAGGACCGTTCAGCTTACGATTGTGAATTATCAGTAGAGGTGAGTGCTTTTTATGGAATTGTACGGGAAGCTGATGAGATTTAAGGACTGTACAGACGGGAAGGAACGGCAGGAGGTAATGGAGCTTCTGTTTGTTTTTCTCATGCTCAAAAGAGCGAATGCAGACTTTGCCAGGCTGCATTCGCTGTTTTCGGAGGAGTACCATGGCTGTGAGGAGGAGCCGGAGAATTACCGGAGGCACGGCGTGCCGTTTATCCGTAAGGAGCTGAGGTGGGACAGTCTGAGAGATGGAGACGGCATAGCGAGAGAACGGGTACATGGCGCTGTGAGAGAACTATGCGAAGAAAACTCAGACTACCGGGAGCTTCTTGAACAGAAGACGAAGTGGCAGGAATTTGACGACAGGAGTCTGAACGCAGCATACGATAT
>JAHZHF010000046.1:0-5233 GCA_019420405.1 Clostridiales bacterium | reverse complement strand
ACGGAAGTGTTTGAAGGGCTTATGTCCTGGGCGGTGCCGGCTTCTGTGGGGAAGGAACTGGAGGAGTATTATTCTCCCCGGCAGGTAGTAGATCTTGCGGCCGGGATGCTTAGGGATGGTTCGTCGGGAATGGATCTGACGGGTGTTGACCTGACGGGAGCTGGAATGCTGGGGAAAGAGACGAAAGAAACCGCATCTGTCAGCATCTATGACCCGTGCTGTGGTTCCGGGAGCTTTCTGCTCGGCGTGGCGCGAATGCAGAAACGGCGGACAGTGCTGAATGTGCAGATGGTACAGAGTATGCCGGAAGCATTCGGCTTTACGGACAGGAGCTGTCCGGGAGTGCCCGGAATATAGCGATGGCAAATGGGATGATCCGCGGGATGCGCATTGATATGGGCGAAGGCACGGCGGATGTTTTTGTGAAAGACCTTCATCCGGAACTGAAAGCAGATTTTGTGGTGGGAAATCCTCCGTTTCGGGCGAAGGAGTGGGCGGGAAGTCCGCTGCCTTTTGACCCCAGGTGGAAATACGGGATTCCTCCGAAAAAGAAGAGCAGCTTTGCCTGGGTGGAGCATATGCTGTATCACCTGAAAGATACCGGGGAAATGGCCGTGATCCTCGGAACCAGCACGCTGGAGGGCGGTGCCGCGGCGGAACAGAAGATCCGGCAGGGGATGATTCAGGATGACATTATCTCCGCAGTCCTGGTACTGCCACAGGGGATGTTCTACAATACGAAGATTTCTGCCTCTCTCTGGATCATAGACAAGAAGAAAACGGATGAATGCAGAAACCGTATCCTGTTTATCGACGGGCGGAAAATGGGAAAACGGGAAGGCAGCAGAGTGCTGCTTTCCGATGAAGAGATAAGAACGATACGGACAGCCTGGGAGATGTACCGCAAGGGGCAGTACTCTGACCCGGAACTGGATTCCGGGATGTGGGAGACGGCTGCGGTGGCAGAGACGGACGAGGTGGCAGAGGAGGGGTACTCCCTCTACCCGGCCCGCTATATCAGGAAAGAGAAAGAGGCGCTCCCTTCCTTTGATGAGCTGGAAGAGGAGGAAGAATTTCTTATAGCAAGGCTCCGAAGCCTTGGAAAAAGCAGCACGAAGATGATGGAAGAGATCATGAAAGGGTTTGGCGGTCATACAGAATGAGCGGATTTAGCGGATTGGATACGGAACAGATAAAACATGCTGTGAAGGCTCTGCCGGGACTTTTCGGAGATGCTGATCCGAAAAGCCTTCTACTTGACCTGGCAGTCTGCCTGTATGCGGTGTCCGGGGGAGAACGTGTGGAGGACTTCCCGGTGACTGAGGGCGGGGACTGGAGATATGTGGTGCCGGAGCTGCTCGGAAAATATCCCCGGATACCGGAGAGATCCTGGCTGGCCGGGAGGGGGCTGACGGCTGCTTCCCATGAGTGCAGGGGATGTGTGAGGGATATTCTGCTGATGGCTGAGACTGGGTCTGAGGCAGCCAGGAGGAGAAATGCTTCGTTTATCTTCCGGTATGTTCTTGCGTTTATGATACAGGAAAGTCTGATTGAGGATTTTATCACGCCGGAGGAGCTGTGCCGGATGATGGCGCAGATGGCGCAGCCGCGCCCGGGCGAGGTGGTGTATGATCCGGCCTGCGGCAGCGGGAGGCTGCTCGCCGCAGCTTATGCACAGTGTCCGGAATGTGTACTTGTGGGAGGCGATATCCGGGAGGAGTCTGCGGAACTGGCGTTTTTCAATCTGTATTTCAGCGGAGGAGCAAGCGCTTCGCTGTATACGGAAGACTTCCTGTCGGACGGACAGGATAGGCAGGCAGATCTGATTCTCTCGAATCCTCCGTATACGGATCTGAGGCTCTCGAATCCTTCGTACACAGAGGCAGGTGGGGACCGAAGCGGGGTGACAGCCCGGTTTCTGGACCGGATTCTGCATCGGCTGAAAATGGGAGGCAGATGCGCGGTTTTAGTTCCCCAGGGATTTCTGACCAACACTTCCAGCCGTATGGTAAAGGAGGAGCGGAGAGCGATCCTCGAGAGGTATACTCTGGAGGCGGTGATTTCCCTGCCGAGGAAAATCTACAGCCCCTATACGATGAGTTACTCTTCCATGCTCCTGATCCGAAAGGAAGAGAGCGGCAGGAGAGACTACCCGGTCTTTATCAGCCGGCTGGTGGAGATTGGTGAGGAACAGCGGTATAGCGGCCCGGAGAATGAGGCAGGCTATGCAGATTCGGGATACCGGGAGGGGATGGAACGGATTCTTAAGCAGTGGAGGAAGTTCCGTGCAGGAGAGAAGACCGACGAGGCGGTTGCGAGGGTGACAGATGCCGGGACGATGCGGAATAACGAGTGGATCTTTGCGGCGGAAAATTACTGGACGGAAAACTATCGGGCAGAAGGATATGTCCCCGGAGAGAAGAAACTGGAAACGCTGAGAAAACGGATGTGGGAAGGCCAGAGGCGGCTGGAGAAGCTGATTGAGGATTTATAGATGAAAGTACAGATTATAAGTCTTGAACAGATTGCGAAAATATATGCGGGCGTGAGCGTAAAGCGGGAGAGCGCATCCCCGGAGTTTGACGGATGTCCGCTGGTACGGGTTGAAGATCTTAATAACGGAATCGTCCGGGACACGTCCAGGCGGCTTGACGGGGAAAGTGTGGAAAAAGCAAGAATCGCCCCGCCCGGGACGGTACTGTTTTCCAGGACGGGCACGGTCGGAAAGGTCGGGATTGCCGGGGAAGCGATGGCTCCGAGCAGTAATATCATTGCGGTGGAGTTTGACCGGGAGAGGGTCGATCCGCTCTACGGCATGTACTGCCTGCAGGCGTTCCGCACGGAGTTCCTTGCGGAAGCCCGTGGCGCGGTTTATGACTCTCTGAGCCTGGCGGCGTTCAGGAAGTTCGAGATTCCGGTGCCGGAGCTGGAAGTGCAGAGGGAACTTGCAGGAAAATTAAGCCGGATCGGAGAGACTGAGGAGCAGACCAGGGAAAATGAAGCGGATGTCAGAGCGGGGCTCTCTGAGCTGTTTGCAGGATGGTTTGCGGAGGAGATCAGCCGGGCGGAAGCGTATTACGGAAAGCCGGGCGCAGAATGCCTGACTCTCGGCAGATGTGCGGAGATTACGTTCAGCACAGCGGGAAAAACCAGGAACGGCGAAGGAGAGGAGACAGCATATATTACAACCGGACTGCTTCACAACTGGGAGATCCGGCTTCGGGACGCCGCGAGGGAAGTGGTGGACGAGGCGGCGGCCTCGAAATGCACCCTGCAGCCCGGGGATCTTGTGATGAACCGGATCAACCAGATCAATCATCTGGGACACTGTGGGATCGTGTCTGCCCGGGAGAAAGACGCGGGTGTGAATCCGGCTGAAAGGATCGTGTTCGGCCTTAACACAGTGCGGGTTAGAGCGGATAAAAAACGCATTGTTCCGCAGTTCCTTTTGACGTGGCTTTCTCATCCTTTTATACGGCATTACATAAAGGAAAATGCGAAGACTTCCACGTCGTTTCAGAGTTCTCTTAGCAGACAGGTGCTCGAGGAAATCCCCGTGCCGGATGCAGCGTATGAGAAGCAGAAGCGATTTGCCAGAGAAGCGGAGAAATGCTTTGCCTATGTGAAGAAAGCGGAGCAGATCCTGGAACTTCTTGAAAAGCTGCGTCAGATTAATTTCAAGAAGATAAAGACGCTCTACGAGAGTGCGAAAGAACAGAAGCCGAAACAGTATGAGCAGAACAGATACTGGATCGCCCCGTCCGGGAAGGAGTGCTTTTACGACCTGTATCTGGAGTCTATCCAGGTACCTTTTGCAGAGTGGCAGAACCTGAAAGTGTCTGATCTTCCGTATGGCATGGAGATTCAGTTCCTGGAGAAAAACCATCTGGTATCCGAACCCGGGTATGGGAATCTGGGGCATATCCGCCTGAAAAGGCTGGAACAGACGCAGGTGCAGGTAATCCGGATGGAGCCAGTTGCTCCCGGGGAGACAGAAACCGGCCTGGCGGAAGGTCTGGTCAGTGAGCAGCAGGATTTCGGATATATCCGGAAGATCCGGGTGATCTCATATGCGGCGGGCGCGTTTGTTTCCGACATTCTGGGAGAAAGGGTAGAGGAAGCAGGAGATGGGAAGGAATATTCCAGGGCGGAGGGACTCTCCGTGCAGATGAGAAAATTTCTGGGAACGCTCTCATCCTTCCAGCAGGCAGTGTATGAAGAATTCCTGCTTGCGATGCAGCCATTGGCCTGCCATATGGCGTACCGGCAGATTACCATGCGTGAGGAAAACGCCAGTCAGGAGAATCATCCGGGCCGAAGACACGGGATACAGGACGTGACGGCGGCTGTGCATATGCTGGAACACGCAGGACTTCTGGAGAAAAGAGAAGGATTCTATCTGAATTATTACAGAGAGTACGGGCAGGGGGAGGAGAGAAAGCCGATCCTGGATCACAGGGGGCGGCCGATCCCGATTGATACCTGGGTGTGGGTTCAGCCAAAGGAGTATTGATATATGAAGCTGATACAAATCAAAATAGACGGATATAAGCACCTGAAAAACACCTGTGTTGATTTTAATAACCGTCCGGACGGAGAACTGTTTCACGACGGCATTCCGATTCGTTTTTTCATCGGGCTGAACGGTTCGGGCAAATCCGTGTTTCTGGAAGCGATCTGTCTTCTGTTTTCCCGGATTGTCCAGGACGAGGTCCCGGGCTTTGATTTTACCCTGATTTATGAAATATGGCGGGACGGGAATTACCGGGTAGAGGTGACAAATAAAGGGGCAGACGGCGGTCTCTTAATCCGGGTCAAGCAGGAAGGGGCAGAACGGGAGCTTGTGCTTTCCTCTTTCGATAACCATCGGGAATTTCTTCCGGACTATGTGCTGACCTGCGCTTCCGGCGCGAATAATAATTTTTACGATATTATGGTCAGCTCGCCCAGGGATTCTCTCCAGAGTGATCTGTTTGACTTAAGTCTTCTGGGGCAGTCTATGTCGGATGAGGCGGAACGGGAGAGGAGGATCAGCGAGATCCTGCGATCTCTTAAGCGTCTTGAAGAGAACCCGATCTGCATGTTTATCGACGAGAAGAATGCAGTGCTCGCACTGGCCGCGTTCCTTTCTGTACTGCCGGGAGGCGCCGGGACAGAAGAGGCCGGGATTCAGATGAAATGCAGGGAAATGATTTTATCCCGGGTATCTGACCAGCCATGCCCCGTCAGTCTG
>JAHZHF010000045.1:8656-15024 GCA_019420405.1 Clostridiales bacterium | reverse complement strand
CTTCACAGTCTCCATGGCGCTCTTTCTCATCTTTCCGCCAATCATACCCGCCAAGAACATCATCAGACAGCCGATGACATGGCCCAGAAGAATGGCCGCAAGCCCTTTTCCGAAACCGAGCGGGGCAAGATACGTCCCCGTCAGAATCTCCGCGATGGAGACGGCCGCGCCGAA
Organism: Clostridiales bacterium; assembly: GCA_019420405.1. Classification (GTDB taxonomy): domain Bacteria; phylum Bacillota; class Clostridia; order Lachnospirales; family Lachnospiraceae; genus Mediterraneibacter. The sequence goes on along the minus strand of JAHZHF010000045.1, from coordinate 14,850 downwards.
CCAGATCAGCCCGTTTTCAAATACTGAGGTACCTTTCTTCTCCATTCTAATGCACCCCGCCTTCTCTCTCCGTCTCGCAGGCCTCCCGGACATATTCTCCGGCAATCGCAAAGGCGTGGTTCATGGGGCCGCTGCCCTTTCCCAGATCCAGCATTGCTCCGAGCGCGCCTGAAATATAATTCTTCGCCCTCTCCACAGCCTCTTCCATGACAAAGCCTTTCGCAAGATTGGATGCAATCGCACTGGACAGCGTACATCCCGTTCCGTGAGTATTCGGATTATCGATCCTTCTCCCCCTGAACCAGTGGAAGGCGCCGTCTCTGTACAGCAGATCGTTTGCGTCGTTTAACTGGTGGCCTCCCTTTAAGAGCACGGCGCAATGATAAGTACTGCCGATCTCCTCCGCTGCCTTCACCATGTCCTCTTCTGTCTTCACATCCATCCCGGAGAGCACTTCCGCTTCCGGAACATTCGGGGTGAGAAGATCCGCCATGGGAAGAAGCTTCTCTTTCAGTGTGTCAATAGCATCGTCACTGATCAGTTTCGCGCCGCTGGTCGCTACCATTACCGGATCAACCACGATATTTTCCGCATGGTACTCCTCAAGTTTCTCTGCGATGGCGCGGATCAGATCCGCGGATGAGACCATCCCGATCTTTACGGCATCCGGACGGATATCTGTGAAAATGCAGTCGATCTGTTCTTTTAAAAATTCAGGAGATACCTCCATGATTCCTGTCACGCCGGTTGTATTCTGTGCAGTCAGTGCAGTGATCGCGCTCATGGCGAATACGCCATTTGCCGTCATTGTCTTGATATCTGCCTGAATTCCGGCGCCTCCGCTGGAGTCACTTCCAGCGATTGTTAATGCTGTTCTCATACTTCTCTCTTCCTTTCTCTTTTTTCAGCACTAATTTTGTACAGCGACGGAAAGTGGTGCCCCCATCCCGCCGCCCGGACCTGTTCCGGATATACCCATACTTACAAGGCCGGATGTCTACTCAGACGCCCGTCTCCAGAACATTCCGAAGTCCTTAAACTCCGGCAGATAGATATCCGCCGTGTTCCAGATATGGGCCAGATCCCTGTCGTTTGCTTTATCGTAGACGCCAACTGTACGAAATCCGGCCTGTTTCGCCGTCCGGATCGCGTGCAGGGCGTCCTCAAACACCCAGGTCTGGCCCGGTTCTGTGTCGAGCTGCAGTGCCGCCGCGTAATAAATGTCCGGCTCCTTTTTGCTGCTCCCGATCTCGGAACAGGTAAAAACTCCCTGGAAAAATCTCAGCACATTCAATCTCTTAAGAGCAGCCTCCGCATTTTTCCGGTCTCCGGTCGTGGCGATCGCCATGGGTACTCCCCGCTCCCGGAACTCTTCAATATACTGACGGACTCCTTCCTTAAGCGGGACTCTCTGCGCATAGAACTCCTCCACTTCCCGGTTAACTCCCCGGATCACTTCCTCCGGAGTCATCTCCAGATGATATCTGTCGATCAGATATGCCGCACTCTGCTCCAGACTCATCGTGTACAGCCGGGCGCCCAGTCCCTTTTCCGCCTCGATCCCCAGGTGATTTAAGTACAGCTCTCCAAGATTCTCCCACACAGGCATGGAATTGAGCAGTACGCCGTCCACATCAAATATAACGCCTCTGATCATTCCGCATCTCTCCTTTTGCCATAAACAGCAGTTCTTTTCAGCCGCGCACCATATCCTCGGTGCGTGTTCTCAATTCGCGGGCCGCGCCTTCGATATCGTCCTGTGCAAAAATCGCGCTGATCACTGCAATCCCGCAGATCCCGCTTCCTTTCAGCTCTGTCACATTGTCCCTGGTGATACCGCCGATGGCAATCACCGGGATATCCACCGCCTCGCAGATCGCCTTCACCGTATCGCGGCCTACTTCCACGGCGTCCGCCTTTGATCCGGTGGGGAATACCGCTCCCACTCCCAGGTAATCTGCTCCGTGCTCCTGAGCCTTAAGCGCCTGCTCCACGGTCTGGGCCGAAACGCCGATGATCTTGTCCGGTCCCAGCTTCGCCCGCACGTCCAGCGCTTCCATGTCGCTCTGTCCGACATGGACACCGTCCGCGTCAATCCGGGCCGCAATCTCCACGTTGTCGTTAATCACAAAGGGAACCCCATACTGTGCACACAGCGCTTTGATCTCCTTCGCCTCCTCATAGAAGGCCTCTTCATCCAGGTTTTTCTCCCGAAGCTGGACGAAGGTAACGCCTCCTTTTAAGGCGCTCTCTACCTGCTCATAGAGCGTCCGGCCGTTCAGCCAGCTCCGGTCCGTCACCGCGTAAAGCAAAAGTTCTGCCTCACTGCAGTTTCCCTTTCCTCTGCCATTTTCTTTACCGCACTTCATATTTTGCCCCTTTCTCCAGCTCTTCACCCGTCATATTGTAAACTGCGTCGATAATCCGGTTTCTGTAGGTGGAGTTTCCGTCTCCCTCCTGCATCCTGCTCCATCCGGTCTCGCCGGCAAGTCCCATGACACATACTGCAGCCGCCGCAGCTTCCAGCGGATGATCCTGATTCGCAGTCACATATGCAGTCATCATGCCTGAGAGCTGGCATCCGGTACCGGTGATCCTTCCCATCTCCGGGCGGCCATTGCGGATCACATAGCACGTCTCCCCGTCCGTTACCAGATCAATGGCTCCGGTCACAGCCACAATGCCGCCGCACGCTTTGGAAAAAGCCTTCACAAATGCAACGGACTCATCCAGATTCTCCTCTGTCACCGCATCGGCAGCGTCCGCGTCCACACCTTTCGTTGTCCCGCTCCCTTTTGCCAGCGTCTTGATCTCAGAGATATTTCCACGAATAACGGAGAGTTTCAACTCTCTCATCAGGTCAAGCGCCGTGTTGGTCCGAAGAGCGCTGGCACCGGCCCCGACCGGGTCCAGAAGTACCGGATGTCCCAGCTCATTGGCCCTTCTTCCGGCGCGAAACATCCCTTCAATACTCGTCTTGTGGAGAGTGCCGATATTAATATTCAGCCCTCCGCATACAGCGGTAATATCTTCCACGTCCTCCGCTTCATCAGACATAATCGGACTTCCTCCACAGGCGAGGATTACATTCGCCACATCATTTACCGTTACATAATTGGTAATATTGTGTACCAGCGGTACTGTATTTCTCACATTTTCAAGATATTGTCTCATCTTTTTCGTCTCCTTGTCCTTTTTCCGCGCCTTGAACCTGTCAAAAGCCCTTCTCCGGCTTCCCTCTTTACTTCGTCTCACCTGCTCCTGAATAAGAAAAAAACGGGAAACCCGATTCAGGTATACCCGCGTAAATATCCTTCCATATCTCCCTACGTTGGCATTATCCAAATCAGGTTATGGGTCAAAGCATATCAGCTTACTCTCAGCCTGCTTTTTACGCAAGCTCCCCGTCTTTTCTCTCTTTCATTTCCGGCGGCTCTCTTTTTCCACGCTTTCTCATCTGTTAAAAACGTTCCGCCTCTCCCGGATACCGTCCGGTCTTCTATCTGGCGGCATGCTGTGTTTTTTCATCCAGATTTCCAAGATAAATATCAAACACTTTCATCTTTTTCATCGCTGTCACAAGAACAGCCGCAATAATCGTTCCTCCGCAGCTTGAAACAAAAAACGGTATAACAAAACCGAACACCGCGCTTTCACTTCCCATAATGAGTGTTGCAATCGGGTAGCTCAAGAGTCCGCCAATGACAGATGTTCCGAACAGCTCTCCCAGATACGCCAATGGAAGGTGCTTTCCGTATTTATACAACATACCGCATAAAAACGCACCGCACATTGATCCCGGAAACGCAAGCAGTGTTCCCGTTCCCATCAGATTTCTGAGAAGACTTGTAACAAACGCCATACCAACTGCATAACCGGGGCCAAGGAACACACCACCCAGTATGTTGATAAAATGCTGAACCGGAGCGCACTTGGATGCTCCTACCGGAATCGACAGCGGAGAACATACGATCCCAACCGCCACCAGGATGCCCGCAAGGGCAAGCTTCTTTACGTTGACATTTTTCATCACTTTACCTCCTGTGCACGTGCCACCATGCTTTCTGCCTCTTTCGGGCAGCATGCCAACCACACGGCCGGCACTAACGGTCGACGCTTACTGGCGTCCTCTCACTCCGGAACACGGATTCCCTCGCATGTGTTTTCGTACATTCCCCATACGGCAGTGTACAGTAAAAACCCGGCGCGGCGCTCCCCACCCGGGAAAACTTATCATTCAATTGTCCGGAATCATGTTACCACGTTCTGTATAAAAATGCAAACAATATATGGCTTTTTCAGACTCCGGCTGGTACAATCATTCTGGGTAAACAGTTCATCTGCAGATGACTTCGCCGGGTGAACTGTCACCACTCTGAAAGATTAAACAAAGGAAGGGTTGGCTATGTCTGTTGAAATTGTCAGAAATTATTTTAACAAAAACGAAATTCAAAAAGAAATTCTTGAATTCCCGGTATCAAGCGCAACCGTAGAACTGGCTGCGCAGGCGGTTGGCGTCGAACCCGCCCGGATCGCAAAGACACTTTCATTTTATACAAAAGAGAAGGATGCTGCGATTCTGATTGTGACAGCGGGTGATATGAAGATTGACAATGTCAAATTCAAACATTACTTCGGGATGAAAGCAAAAATGCTCGCTTCAGAGGATGTGGAGCGTCTCACCGGCCATGCCATCGGAGGTGTCTGCCCCTTTGGGAATCCTAAGAGCACAGCAGTGTATCTGGATATTTCCCTGAAGCGGTTCGAGACTGTATTTCCCGCTGCAGGAAGTTCAAATTCAGCTGTGGAACTGACCTGTGAGGAGCTGGAAAAATACTCACGGGCACAAGAATGGATTGATGTCTGCAAATAATTCCATGAGTAAAGAGGGAAAGCCCGGGCTTCTGAAGATCAAAAGTCCGGGCTTTCCCTCTCTCTATACACTCAGCTTTCTGTCCGCAATCCATCCGGAGATTCCAAATACAACAAGGGCAATTACAACATAGTATACGATATCCCAGGGATTCCAACCTCCCGCGAGATCCGCTCCGTGGATTCCCGGGATCCGGTACATCAGACTGTATCCCTGCTCCACGATAAAGTTGACTACAAAGAAAAGGATCACTGCCACCAGCCCGGCAAACCTTGACCGGATCAGTACTGTTCGCGACATAAGCACTGACAGAAAGCCGATAAAGATTATCTCAACCCAGCCTACGAAAAAGTAAACAGCGAACATGATCAGATCTACCCATGAAACCTCAATCTCCAGCCCGATGCGGATAAATTCCTGTACCGCCTCAACGATCGCGCGTATGCCTCCGCTTTCAGCAATGGCGATTCCCACGCATACACATCCCGCTGCAAAGAAAATTGCAAACGCAAACAACATCTGAAGAATCGCGGATATAAATTTCGCACCTAAAATCTCCCACACCGATTTCGGCACCATCCACATCATATAGCTCTGCCTTGTCCGCAGATCCCGGTTCAGGACAATAATGCTCTCAATTCCCGTATAAAAAAGAACAAGAACGGCTCCACAGAACATAAGTACCATGCAGATACCGGCGATATTATTATTGAAAAGAAGTCCGTATATATATGCGATGATTCCCACCGCAAGCATCACCAGAATTACCATTCTCGAGGTTTTCTGTTTCCTCCACTCATACTTAATCAGTTTTCCCATCTTACTGCTCCTCCTCACATAATGTCCATATAGATCTCGCCAAGAGACCGCCCGCTCTTCATGCGTTCAGACTCCAGGTTGATCTTATCTACAAGCTGTCCGCTGCGAATAAATATAGCATATTCGATGAAACTCTCCACTTCCTCCAGAAGATGTGTGGAGATCACAAAGGTTCTCTTTCCATCCGCCTCTTCGAGAATCAGGCTGACAATCTCGTCTCTTGCCTTATAGTCGATTCCGTTCAGCGGCTCGTCGAGCAGGCACAGTTTTGAGTTGCGCGCCAGTGTTGCGGCCAGTCTCACCTTCGCGTTCATTCCGCTGGAGAGATCCCGTACTTTCCGGCTGCCCGAAATGCCCATGCGCTCTGTCAGCTCCGTGTAACGCTTCCGGTCGAAATCCGTAAAAAAGTCTTCATAATACTGTCCCACATCAGAAACCTTCATAAAGTCATAGAAAAACGATTCTGTCGCCATATACGCAATCTAGTTCTTATCCCGGTACG
>JAHZHF010000045.1:0-8646 GCA_019420405.1 Clostridiales bacterium | reverse complement strand
CTTTATACAGGATCTCCCCTCTTCCGGGTTTAACAAGCCCTGCCACCATCTTCATCCAAGTTGTCTTTCCACTTCCGTTTTCTCCCAGAAGTCCGTATATCTTTCCCTCTTCCAGGCTCAGAGTAAGATTCGAGACAGCCTCTACGCCGCCATACCATCTGGTCAGTTCCTTACATTCAAGAATCATGTTCCTCGTCCTCCTTATATTCTGTAATCCGGGTAATAATATCGCCCTTCCGGAAACCGAGATCTTTCATCTCGTGCATGAAATTGTCCAGAAGTTCTCCCGCCATTTCCTGCTTTAACTCTTCAAACATATTTTCCTCCTCCGAAACAAAGGTTCCTATCCCCCGTCTTGTAAAACAGTATCCTGCCAGTTCCATCTCCCGGTATATCCTAGCCGCCGTATTCTGGTTCACTCTGAACTCCACGGCCAGATCACGGCTGGACGGCATCTTCGCCCCGGGTGCAAGCTCTCCTTTAACCATCCTTTTTTTCAGTTCATGTATCACCTGCAAATAGATGGGAAGGCCCGTATTGTACTCCATACTGCACCTCCTTTACTTTTTATCACCTGCTTATTATCTGCTTGTGTCTCAGTGCTATAGTTAGATAGTACACTAGTTTTCTATTTCTGTCAACTATTTTTATAATTCAAATCAACAAAAGTGATAGTTGAGCTATTTAGTTCATTAACACTTTTCTTCAGAAACGTCCAGAAGCGGGGCAGATATTTTGTGAAACGTATTCTGGGGAAGGAGACAGCCGTTCGATATTCCGTTCCGGAATCTGGGAAGAATCTAAGAATCCGAAGAGTTGTTTAATAGCAAAGCGGCGCGCAGGGCAACTCGCTTACGCTCAGACAATCCCTGCGCACCGCTTAACAACACCTCTTCGCCTTCTAAGATCTTCCGGCAGATTCCTCCAAAGTCACATCTCCCGGCTGTCTCCTTCCCCAGAAAGTATACTCCAACCGTCCGCTCCGCTTCCTGGGCTGTACAAAAGGGAAATGTTACTGCCTAAATAGACTGATAAACGTAGAATGGCGCGGCATGAAGACTCTCGGATTCGAAAAGCCTTCCGGCCGCGCCTTACTTCTGGCAGCTATTATAATTAATTATAAACTACTTCAAGAAACTTTCTATAATCACAGCTTCCGCTTCTTCCTCATTCATCCCGAAAGTTCTCAGCTTCACAAGCTGCTCGTCATTGATCCTGCCGATAGCAGCCTCATGAATAATCTGTGCATCCACATGCTTTGCATCAATCTCCGGGATGGAGCTGATTTCCGCATGATCCATGATGATCGAATCGCACTGGATATGCGCGTGGCATGCGCTGTTTCCGATTGCCTTCGGATGGAACACCTGCTTGGATGTCCCTTTTCCGACGGAACGAGATACAATTCTCGCGGAACTGTTCTCACCGTTTAACTCCACATCCATGTTGGACACTGCAGTCTGGCCTTCGTCCGTCATCAGCTTCTCCGTGACAAAGAGCTTCGCATTTTCAGCCAGTTCTATATAATTCTCCCGCTCCGTGGAGTCCACGCCGCGGATCTGTGTTGTCTCCAGCGTAAAGACCGAATCCTCTCCCACATAGATCTTAGTCACAGGATTGAGCACCTTCTGCCCGGTTCCGTTTCCTTCCGCATAATGATTTTCTACATATTTCACATTACATCCTTTTCCAACATGGAAGGAATGAATTCCGTCATGACGAGTCTCGGAGCATCCTTCACCGTGGATACCGCAGCCTGCGATAATCGTCACGTCAGCTCCGTCTTCGATATAAAAGTCATTATATACTATATCAACGCCCTCCTGAGACATAACGACCGGAATATGCACCTGCTCGTCCTTTGCCTCGCCGCTGATATGAATATCAATCCCCGGTTTATCCTCTTTCTTTACGATATTGATATGACGGCTGTCTCCGTGGCATACCGCCATGCCGTTCAGCCTCAGATTATATGCGCCTTCCTGACGGAACCCGTAGGAATCAATCATCTTGAGCACATCCTGAGTCACCTTATCCAGATCCACCTTCTTAGACTCCATAGAGCTCACCTCCCTTTTGTCTCCTGCACTCGCAGGCATCCAGCTCCTGCCCGAACAGTGACGGCATAATCGTCTTCGCGTCGCCGATAGACTCTACCTTTCCTCCGGAAATCACCATGATTCTGTCTGCCATCTGAATGATTCTCTCCTGGTGGGAGATCAGAATCAGGCTCTGTTTCTTCTCCTTGTGAATCTGTTCAAAACGCTTAATCAGCATGGAAAAACTCCACAGATCGATCCCGGCCTCCGGCTCATCGAAAACACACAGATTATGCTGCTTCGCCAGTACTGTAGCGATCTCAATCCGTTTCATCTCCCCGCCGGAAAGCGTGGCGTCCGCTTCACGGTCAATATACTCCATCGCGCAGAGCCCCACGCTGCTCAAGAGCGCGCAGCATGTCTTTTCATCCAGAGGCTCTCCCGCCGCCAGAGAAAGAAGCCTTCTCACAGTCATCCCCTTAAAACGCGGCGGCTGCTGGAATGCAAAACCAATCCCCGCTTTCGCCCTCTCGTCGATACTGTAATCCGTGATATCTTTCCCGTCGAGATAAATCTTCCCGCCCGTCGCTTTATTGATTCCCATCAGGAGCTTGGCCAGCGTTGATTTCCCGCCGCCGTTAGGTCCTGTGATCACCAGCATTTCCCCGTCATTTACACTAAAACTTACGTCTGAAAGGATCTCAGAAGGTTTTCCCTCCTCGATCACGTCATATGACAAGTGTTCTACTTTTAACATACAGGATTTCACTTCCTTTTCTTTTAATGTATATCCCCGGCCAAAAACCGCCGGCACTGCTCTCGATAACGATCCGCATAAATGCTTCCGCGGCGCCAGATAAACGTAAACTCATGGCTCACCTGAAAGTCCTGAAGCGGGATCCTGATCAGGGAACCATTCTCAAGATCCTCCCTGACAGCAGCTTCATATAAAAATGTAATACCGCACCCGGCTTTTGTCAACTCCCTGATCGTATGCAGGCTGCCCACCTCCATGATCCGTTCAAAGTCCCGGATGCTCAGATTCTGCGTCTCCAGCCAGCGTTCCAGCACCTCTCTCGTACCGGAGCCCTCTTCCCTCAGCAGGAGACGTTCCTGAAAAACATTCTCAATTTTATCCGGTTCTTTCTGGAAAGAATATTCCGGGCTGCACACCCCTATATAGTTTTCTTCCGAGAACTTCTGAAAATCATACTCGCTTTTTTTGAAAAACCCTTCCACAAGTGCAAAATCAATCACACCTTCGTCCAGCCGCTTAAGAAGTTCCTGCGTATTCTCGACGATCATATGTATCTCCGCGTCCGGATACCGACGCAGATACCTCTCCAGGATCTTCCCCATCAGCACGTCTCCGACAGTACGGGTAGCGCCGAACCGCAGCTCCTCTTTCTCACCCGGCGTCTCCATCTTTTTCTTAAGTTCCAGCTCATCGTGCATCATGGTCAGCGACGCGCTGCGCAGCATCTCACCTGCTTCCGTCAGGCGGAGCTTCTTCCCTTCGTACCGAAACAGCTTCGTATTATAATGCTTTTCCAGAAAGCGAATATGCTGAGATACAGCCGGCTGCGTAATATTCAGTTTTTCAGATGCTTTTGTGAAATTCATATACTGGCAGACCGCCAGAAATGTCTCCATCCTGAAATCAAGCACAGTCCTCTCCCCTTATCACTGCCATGCTTTCCCTCTTTCCGCCCCAATCAGATCCGGCCGGAAATTCAAGATCCATTCTTCCTGATATATCTCAAACTGTAGCAGCGGGCGGAATGTCCGGAGAAATCGCAGCAGCCCAGCCCAAGCTGAACTGATACGAAATTCTCTCCGCCCTGATCTATACAGAATTACTCCCTGTGCTTAACTATAACATATTATTATCATAAAATAAATATTAATAATTTTATTTTATGATTTTTCTGTGATATTTTAGTGTTATAGTTCACACGTCTGCCAAAGGCGCTCCTGTGAACTGTAATATTTCAATTAAAGTCGCTCGATATCAGTGACGAAGTAAAAAATTTAAAACGGAGGATTATACATATGAATTTTATCAAGAAAAACGGCGCAGGTCTGCTGCTCTGCCTTGCAATCGCAGTCCCTTCCTGGTTTTTAGGACAGGCTGTCCCCGTTGTAGGCGGCCCGGTATTCGCCATTCTGGCCGGAATGGTTCTCCCACTTATTCTGACAAAGAAAGAGCCATTCACAGCGGGCGTCACATTTACTTCAAAAAAGATCCTGCAGGCAGCCGTCGTCTTCCTGGGATTCGGCATGAACCTGACTGAGATCCTGGCAAAGGGAAGACAGTCGCTCCCGATCATCATTTCCACCATCGCCACTTCCCTCATCATCGCGTATCTTCTATACAAAGCACTGCGGCTTCGTACAAATAACGCGATCCTGGTTGGAGTCGGCTCATCAATCTGCGGCGGAAGCGCCATCGCGGCAACCGCGCCTGTCATTGACGCGTCTGACGAGGAAGTAGCGCAGTCGATCTCCGTCATCTTCCTGTTCAACGTACTCGCAGCCCTGATCTTCCCCACTCTCGGCGGACTGCTGGGTTTGAGCAATGAAGGCTTCGGTCTTTTTGCGGGGACTGCCATCAACGACACCTCCTCTGTCACCGCTGCTGCAGCCGCATGGGACGGAATCCACGGAAGCCATACCCTGGAAGCCGCCGCTATCGTCAAAATGACAAGAACCCTGGCGATCATTCCCATCACTCTGTTTCTCGCCATCTACAGGGGCAGAAAAGAAAAAAAGACCGAAGGATCTTCCTTCAGTCTGAAACAGTGCTTCCCTTTCTTTGTTCTGTTTTTCGTGCTTGCCTCTGTCGTGACGACCGTATTCTCACTTCCCGCCGCGGTCACTGATCCGCTCAAGACGCTGAGCAAGTTTTTAATCGTCATGGCAATGGCTGCAATCGGTCTGAATACCAACATCGTCAAGCTCATCAAGACCGGAGGAAAACCGATCTTCACGGGCTTCTGCTGCTGGGCCGGAATCACGGCGGTAAGCCTGGGAATGCAGCATGTGATGAGCGTCTGGTAAAAAATTCACACCAGTTCCGCTCATCCGAAAATCTCAAACATCCCGCCAGGCGCCAGCAGGGTGAACGGGTATACGGGAATATTCCTGACTACCCAGTAAACAAAAACCAGAACAAGTATCCCCACAAGAAAACGGATACTGATCTTATAATCCACATGATCTCCGCCTGTGATCACCCAGTCCAGCGTCCTTGCTGCAATATACAGAATGAGCAGCGGAAGCAGGATCACCATCAGCGGATTATAACAGAACGCCTCCAGAAACCTTCCGTGAAGGATGGCATAACACGCTCTGCCCGCGCCGCATCCCGGACAGTAAAATCCCGTCATTATCAAATAAAAACAAGGAAGCGGATGTTCGTAAGGATCATGGAAATACAGATAAGCCGCTCCCGCCAGAGCGCAGAGCAGTGCAGCGGCCGCGCAGGCCGCCCTCGCACGCCGGCTGACACGGAGCAGGTTGAGAAAAACGCGGCCGCTCCGTCTGCATTTATCAATAATAGTAGTCATAGTAAGCGGTATCATAAATTTCTTCAAACAGCACGGCGCCAAAAACAGCGCTCATGATAATCGAGAGCACAAGCACCACTCCGGATACAATCAGCCAGATCATCGCGGTTCTGGCCGCTCTGCGCGCGCCCTCTTCATCGCCTGCCGCCGAAGCCTGATTAATTTTCACAGAGTAAACAATCGCAACAATACCGAAGACCAGACTGAGCGGACAGCAGCACACTGCTGATCCGGCCGTAAAAATAATCGACAGAACAAGATAGGGCACCCAGCTCACAGGTTTCTTCGGAGAGTCCTGCTGATACCCCTGATAATCCTGCTGTCGGTTCTCCTGACCCGGCTCCGGCTTCTCCACCTGCTTCGCTCCGCAGTACGGACAGAATTTTGCATCATCTGATATTTCACGGTAACAATTTATACAGTTCATCTCTTACTACCTCACTCTTCTTTAATTATAGATCGTCTTCGTCAATCTCTTCGATGTCATCCAGACTCACCGTCTTAAGTTCATTGTCGTTATCAAGTCCGGAACTCCCCATTTTTCTCTCTTCTGTTCCTGATCCGGAAGATTCTTCTGCGCCGTCCAGCTCATCCATCATGGCCCGGGCGCGCTCCACTTCGTTCGCGGTAGAGTGCTCCGCCCTGATTTCCGCTGCTTTCTCCAGATTTTTCTTCTTCCGTCTTCTGGACTCCAGCAGAAGCTGTACCCATACTCCAAGCGCGCCAAAAACCGCGCATAAAACAATACTCAGTATATGTCCCGCGCCAGTCTCAGGAATGAGATAATAGACTGCCGGGCCCGCTGTCACAGCGCCGCAGACCGCCGTTGCAAATATGGTTATCACAGTCACAAACTTTACAGCCAGAATTGCCGCGATCAGAGCAATTCCCGCGCAGACAGCCAGCATGATCCAGTCCTGAGTTCCGACCACACGCATCACGAAAAATCCAACCGAAAGAAACACGGTGATAAATACACCAACCCGGTACAAAGCCGCTCCTAAAGCCGCCACAATAATCCCCGCCGCGGCTCCGGCAATCAGTATGCCTGTTTCGTTCAGCCCCGCCGCCGATGCTGCCGCGCAGCCTCCGGCGAAGCCCACTGCGAGTCCCAGAAGCGCAGCCCACATCCGCACCAGTTTCAAGCCGAACAAACAGAACAGCAGCCCCACTGCCGCGGCCACAATCAGACCGGTCATCTCCGCCTGGGTCAGTGCATGATCTCTGCTCTGAATCGCCGAGACAACCGCTCCCAGGTCAATCTCCTGTAGTCTTCCGTAAATTTCATTCAAATTCATGACATTTCACCTTACCCCTTATTATAATATTTCTGTTCCAGATCTTTCAGCAGATTCCTATAGCCCTCCACAACAGAATCCGGAGAGATAATCTCCACGTCTCTTCCCAGACCTGTGATCCATCCATAGAATTGTTCACTTACCGCCACCTCGACGCGTGCAATAAAATGCTCCTCCCCATCCGGTTTCATTGCCACATCACGCCCGAAACGGTCGATCACCACTCCCACAAATCTATTATGGAATCGAATCCTGACAGTCTCCCCTTTACCGCCGAACATCCCAAACGTTCTCTTCGTGTAGCGGGCCAGATCAAACCGGTCAAAATACTCCCGCCCGGCCCTCGCCTGATCCGTCAGGCTGATGTTCATCATTCTGTCTACACGGAAATGCTTAATAATTTGTGCGTCCATGTCATACCCGATGAGATAATAATTTTCATTATCCCATGTCAGAGCCCAGGGACTGACACGATAATTTCCTCCTCCTTTTTTCAAGCGGATCTCCTTTTTCACTGTCCACTCGAAATACCGAAACAGTATCTGGCGATTCAAAGAGAGAGCCTGATGAAGCCGGTCCACATTATAATAGATGCTCTCGTTCATCGCCTTGATCCTGTCCGCCACAACCACCTGCCGCTGTAATCCGACAGCCTCGTACCTGCTGGTCAGCTTCTCTATCTTGCGGATCAGCGCGTCAGACTTCTTCTGTGTGATAAAACGGGAAGACTGCACCGCATCGACAAGAAGTTTCAGTTCCGCCAGTTCAAAATTCCTGGATGCCAGATAATACCCTTCCGGCTTTTCCTTCTTGTACAGGATATCCATGCCAAAATTCTTCAGAGTCTCAATATCACTGTAGAGACTCTTCCTCTCCGCATGGATTCCCCTCATTTCCAGCCGTTCTTCCAGTGCTTTTCTGGAAAGAGGATGCTCCTCATCTGTCTCTGTCTGGAACAACTCCATCAGATACAGTATTTTTTCTTTCTGATTGCTGCTCCTGGCCATTTATCTGTTCTCACCGCCATCCTGGTTTTACAGCCCTGTATCTTTTTACATGTATTCGGGGACTTGCGTCCCCCGTTCATTTTATCAACTTTTTCTTTACTTGACAACATAACAATTAAAGATGGATGCCAATCAATTTATTTTGATCAACATCCATCTTTATACTGATATTTCTATCATTCTTTTTTTACCTCTTTCTATCGTTATTTTGATAGATTTAACTTATGTTCCCGGTGGTCCGTACCTCCTTTACTTAAATTCCTGTTGGACTTGGTACTTATGATTTCCGTTTCGATGATATAGATTTTACTTCTCTCATAACTTTCTCGTCATTATGATAATTTCTCTATATCCGGTTATCACTTTCCCAATCTCGATGTCCAACAGGTTTGAATAAAACTTTTTTAAACGATCATTCAATTAATTATAACTTTTGTTATTCTCTCTTGTCAGATTGTTTAATCAGTTTTATTTGTTGTCATTATAATATCACTCTATTTTAATTTTGTCAATAATTTTTCTATATTTATTTTATTTTTCTTGTAATTATCTGTAAATATAATTTTTAACAGGCAAATCTCCCACTTTTCTCCCCAAAAATGCTAACAACTATTTCGTACAACAGCTATTTAGTTCAATAACTCCCACATGAAAAACGTCCGAAAACAGAGCTGATTTTCAAACGTATTCTGCGGGGATGGAGGACGGCTCCGGGCTTCGCTCCAGGGAATAA
>JAHZHF010000044.1 GCA_019420405.1 Clostridiales bacterium | reverse complement strand
GGAACATCGAACGGCTGTCCCCTTTTCACAGAATATGCATTGTCAAAACTTCGCTTCCGGACACATTTTGACAGAAAGTGTTATTGAACTAAATAGCTGAACTGCTGCGCACTTTTATAAAAAATTCTCAAAAGGGATTGACAAATTTTGCATGTTAGTTTACACTATCTTCTGTTAGATGAAACGAAGATTTGGTTTCAATTGTACTTCAATGTGCGATATGTGTGTGAGTCTTGAAGAGAGGATTGAAAGGTATGACGTTACTGGACGCTAAGGAAGGCGAAGAATATATTGTCAAGGCTATTGTGACAGACGATGAGGAACTGGAGGCGTTTTTATTTTCTCTGGGATGTTACAGCGGAGAGCCGATTACTGTTGTTTCCCGTGTCAGAGGCGGGTGTGTTGTGTCCATCAAAGATGGAAGATACAATATTGATACTGATTTGGCGGGAGCCATTTCTGTATAAATTCCGGTAAAAAAATAGAAAGCTTATTTTCTATTTTTTTTGCATATGAGTTAGTTTGTACTAATCAATGGTTAAAAGGAGGAGAACTGTATATGAGAATTGCTTTTGCAGGGAATCCGAACAGCGGTAAGACAACTATGTACAACGCGCTGACAGGAAGGAATGAACGCGTGGGCAACTGGGCCGGTGTTACGGTAGAGCGAAAGGAGAGCCTGATTAAAAAGGCTTATTATGACGGGGGAGAGGAACTGGTTGCCGTAGACCTCCCCGGGGCGTATTCTATGTCCCCCTTCACGTCAGAGGAGAGCATTACAAGCAGTTATGTCAAAAATGAGCATCCGGATGCAATTATCAACATTGTGGATGCAACAAATTTAAGCCGGAGCCTGTTTTTTACCACTCAGCTTCTGGAGTTGGGGATTCCGGTTGTGGTTGCACTGAATAAGAGCGATATTACAGAGAAGAAGCAGACGAAAATTGATGAAAAACGTCTTTCTGAAAAACTGGGATGCCCGGTGATCAAGACGATTTCCACCTCTTCAGGCCATGAGGGGCTCAAAGAAGTGGTTGCCGCGGCTGTTGCGCAAAACGGCATGAAGCAGAAAGCACCCTATGTTCAGGCGAATATTAATCTGCATGATAAAAGTGCGGTAGAAGCTGCCGACAGAAAGCGTTTCGAATTTGTCAATGGTCTTGTGAAACAGGTAGAGCAGAGAAAGGTATTTACAAAGGATAAAAACTTTCAGGATAAGATCGACAGTATAATCACGCATAAAATCATCGGTATTCCGATATTTGTCGTTGTGATTGTACTTGTGTTCTACATATCTCAGACCACTCTGGGAACCTGGATTGCCGACTGGCTTGTTGCTTGGATTGAAACATTCCAGGCGTGGGTCGGCGGGCTGATGGAGAATGCAAACCCGCTGCTGTATGCGCTCCTTGTTGACGGAATTATCGGCGGAGTCGGCGCGGTAGTAGGGTTCCTGCCGCTGGTTATGGTGATGTACTTCCTGATCGCCCTGCTGGAGGACTGCGGATATATGGCCCGTGCGACGGTCGTGCTTGATCCGATCTTTAAAAGAGTGGGACTTTCCGGAAAATCCGTAATCCCGATGGTGATCGGCACCGGATGCGCCATCCCGGGAGTTATGGCTTCCCGTACGATTCGTAATGAAAGAGAGAGAAGAACAACGGCCATGCTGACTCCGTTTATGCCATGCGGAGCAAAGATACCGGTCATTGCTCTGTTTGCGGGAGCGTTCTTCGCGGACGCATGGTGGGTATCCGCCACGATGTATCTGGTCGGTATTCTTCTGATCCTTTTGGGAGCACTGCTTGTAAAGAGGATCACAGGTCAGAAATATCGGAAATCATTCTTCATCATCGAGCTTCCGGAATATAAAGTTCCAAGCTTAAAGAGAGCGTGCGTTTCCATGCTGGAGCGCGGTAAGGCGTATATCGTCAAAGCCGGAACCATCATTCTGGTCTGCAATACAGCCGTACAGATTATGCAGAGCTTCAACTGGCAGTTCCAGCTCGTGGAGGAAGGCGCTGAAAATACTTCCATTCTTGCCGGAATCGCACATCCGTTTGCAATCCTCTTTATTCCGCTCGGATTCGGAGTGTGGCAGCTGGCGGCTGCGGCGATCACAGGCTTTATCGCAAAAGAGAATGTGGTAGGTACTCTGGCAGTTGTTTACGGCGTTACCAATCTGATTGACACAGAGGAACTGGCGCTGGTTGGAAGCGGCAATGAAGTGGCGACGATTATGGGGCTGACGAAAGCTGCGGCGCTTGCATATCTGATGTTTAATCTTTATACCCCGCCCTGTTTTGCGGCCCTTGGAGCGATGAACTCGGAGATGAAGAGCGGGAAATGGCTGTTTGGAGGCATTTGCCTTCAGCTTGCGACAGGCTACACGGTAGCATTCTTTGTATACCAGATCGGTACACTGATTACGACAGGATCACTTGGAACAGCGTTTGTTCCGGGTCTGATCGCGGTTCTGGTATTTGCGGCCATCATTGTGTGGAGAATCCGCAAATCCGATAAGGAATTTGAGGCGGAATACAGTTTACATGCAGCTTCTGCCGGGAAATAGTGATATAATATGATCGGGCGGTGGGCAGAGTTTAGATGTACTTTGTCCACCTCTTGATATTCATGCGGAAGGAAGAGATTTATGACAGATATTATTGTGCTTGTCATTCTGGTTATACTGGTAGGCGGGGCGTCCGCTTATATCATAAATGCGAAAAAAAGCGGCGTGAAGTGCATCGGATGCCCGGCAGGCGGGAGCTGTCCCGGAAGCAGGAAACTGCCGAAGAAGAAGCTGGCCGGCCCTGTGATCGGAAAGAAAACGATGAAAATCTCGGGAATGAGCTGTGAGCACTGTGCGGCAAATGTGACCAGCATGCTGAATCAGATCGACGGCGTGCGCGCAGAGGTCAGTTTGTCCAAAGCAAGCGCAAAGATTTCATATGACAGAGAGGTCAAAGACGATGTTTTAAGAAACGCAGTGGAAAAGCTCGGATTTAAAGTGACAAGTATTTCGTAGATATGGGAGTCGGCCGTGAGCAAGAAAGAGCAGATTATTGAAAAGCTGAAAGAAAACGGGTGCCGGATCACAAAGCAGCGAAGGATGCTGATAGACATCATTTTGGAAAATGACTGCGCAAGCTGCAAGGAGATTTTTTATAAAGCGTCAAAAGAGGATGACAGGATCGGAGTGGCGACCGTTTACAGGATGGTTAACGCGCTGGAGGAGATCGGCGCGATCAGCCGGAAGAATATGTACCGCGTGGAAAACCTGCAGGATGATTCCGAAGGCAGGGGATGTGTGGTTGTTTTAGATGACAACACAACATGTCATCTATCGCCGGGAAACTGGAATATGGTGGTCAGAGAGGGTATGAAGCGGTGCGGCTATCTGAAAGATCAGAAAGTGACGGACATTAAGATTGAAAGCTGATAATATTTATCGTTAAAAGCTGTTAGATTTGACTATCCTGAAAACAGCCTGATATGATGGGTCAGTAAACGGAAGTTTTACATATTATTACATATTTTTTACAAAGGAAGTGGTCTGATTATGAAACAGCACAGATTCTGGGCCTGGGCTGCAGTTTTCTGTTTTGTGATGGTGTTTTATACCGGGTATAAACATAAATAAGAAAATGCGCAGATATAATATGGCTGCTATTTCGGACAACAGGAGGTAATCATAATGTTAAGTGTTTCTACAATGAAAAAAATAGGACTTTTTGCAGGCGGCGTCCTGTTTGGAACAGCGGGAGTGAAAGTGCTCTCGAGTA
The DNA here is from genome assembly GCA_019420405.1 of Clostridiales bacterium. Classification (GTDB taxonomy): domain Bacteria; phylum Bacillota; class Clostridia; order Lachnospirales; family Lachnospiraceae; genus Mediterraneibacter. Next base: position 11,255 of record JAHZHF010000044.1, on the reverse strand, counting down.
AAGATGCGAAGAAGGTATATACAAACTGTACAGCGGCTGCGCTTCGGGCAAGGGACTGTGTGATGAAAACTGCAACGACCGTTCAGGAGAATGCGGAGGATATCCTGGCGGAAGCAAAGCAGATCAACGAGGAGAGAGCGGCTGCAGAGGCGGCAGGAGTCTGTGAGGATGCTTCCGAAGAGAGCGCAGTCAGGGAAGCTGCCGGAGAGAAATCAAATGGTGCGGAAGATTTCAGAGAAGAGGCAGAACAGGCTGCGCGATGAAATTTATCATAAAGCATGAGATCAGGGGCCGCCTGCGTATTCACGCTGTCCAGCAGAGGATGACGTGTGCGCAGGCGGATACTCTTTGCTGGTTTCTTGAGAAACAGGAGTATGTGACAGAAGCGAAGGTATATGAACGCACCGCAGATGCCGTGATCTGTTACAGAGGAGACCGGGAAGAGCTGATTGGCGTGCTGAGATCATTCTGCTGGGAAGAGACGGAGGCGCCGGAGCATGTTCTGGCAAGTTCAGGCAGGGAGCTGAATTCCGCTTTCAGGGAGAAACTGGTCACAAAAGTGATCCTCCACTATGGCGGGAAACTCCTCATCCCGTATCCGGTCCGGAAGGTGTGGCTGACTCTCAAGGCCCTGCGGTATATCTGGAAAGGATTCTGCTGCCTGAAAGACCGGAAGATCGAAGTGCCGGTGCTGGACGCAACTGCTATCGGAGTGTCTGTACTGCGGGGAGATTTTGATACTGCGGGTTCTGTTATGTTCCTTCTGGGCGTGGGAGAGATCCTGGAGGAGTGGACGCACAAGAAATCCGTGGGCGATCTTGCACGGAGCATGTCCCTCAATGTGAGGAAGGTGTGGTTAAAGAGAGGAGATCAGGAAGTTCTGGTCAATGCGTCGGAGATTCGGCCGGGAGATGTGGTCGTCGTACATATGGGCAATGTGATCCCGTTTGACGGGGAAGTGACCTGCGGGGAGGGTATGGTAAATCAGTCTTCTCTTACCGGAGAATCTCTTCCGGTGAGAAGAACGGCGGGACAAACTGTTTACGCCGGAACTGTCCTGGAAGAAGGGGAACTGGAGATTTCTGTAAAAGCTGTTTCAGGCTCGACCAGATTTGAGAAGATCGTGACCATGATTGAAGATTCCGAGAAACTCAAGTCGGCGCTGGAGAGCCGTGCAGAGCATCTGGCGGACCGGCTTGTGCCCTATACACTTCTGGGAACCGGACTCGTATGGCTTCTCACCCGAAACGTGACAAAGGCGCTGTCTGTTCTTATGGTAGATTTCTCCTGTGCGTTAAAGCTTGCCATGCCCATTACCGTGCTCTCGGCCATCCGTGAGGCAGGAGCATCCGGCATTACCGTGAAAGGCGGAAAGTATCTGGAAGCAGTGGCCGAGGCGGATACGATTGTTTTTGATAAGACGGGAACACTTACGAAAGCAAAGCCCACGGTAAAGTCTGTGGTCAGCTTTGCTGACTGTTCCGGGGATGAGGCGCTCCGCATTGCGGCCTGTCTGGAAGAACACTTCCCCCATTCCATGGCGAAAGCGGTGGTAGACGCTGCAAAGCAGCGGGGACTTGCTCATGAGGAAATGCATTCAAAAGTAGAGTATATTGTGGCGCATGGGATTTCCTCCTATATAAATGAAAAAAGGGTTGTGATCGGGAGCAGCCACTTTGTATTTGAAGATGAAAATACGAAAATCCGAAACGGGATGGAGGAGAAATTTGCTCGTCTGCCTGAAGAATATTCCCATCTGTATCTCGCGATTGACGGGGAACTGACGGCGGTGATCTGTATCGAAGATCCGCTCCGGGAGGAGGCGGCGGAGATGATACGCATGCTTCGGGCGGAAGGAATCTCAAAGATTGTCATGATGACCGGGGACAGTGATCGAACGGCTGCGTCCATCGCAAAGAGAGTGGGAGTGGATGAGTATTACTCCGAGGTTCTTCCGGAAGATAAGGCAGGATTTGTGGAGAAGGAAAAAGCGGCGGGTCGCAGAGTGATTATGATAGGTGACGGAATCAATGACTCGCCGGCCCTTTCTGCGGCAGACGCGGGAATTGCCATCAGCGACGGCGCTGAGATCGCCCGGGAGATTGCGGATATTACGGCAGCGTCGGATGACCTGCTTGCTATTGTGACATTAAAGAGGTTATCGGATGCCATGATGAAGAGAATCAGAAGAAATTACCGGGGGATTGTAGGAATCAACTCGGGGCTTATTGCCCTTGGGATTGCGGGGGTGATCCAGCCGGCGACGTCGGCGCTTCTTCACAATACGTCAACCCTTGTAATCAGTTTAAAGAGCATGAGCAGCCTTCTGCCGCCGCCACAGTAAGGATGTCCGGATGCCGCTGCAGCGCCCCGCCGCAGGTGGAGAATCCTGCTTTGCAGGATTCTTTATTATGCGTATTTCCGTCTGTAGATCCGGATAGAGATCAGACAGCTCAGAGCGAAAATTGCGACGGAGAGGGGCAGGGCTGCGATCAGCAGTGTTGTCCACCCTATTTCGCCGCCGAGCAGACCGATGAGCATGGATCCGATGCTGTACCCCAGGGCCAGGAGGACAAACATAATAACATAGAAAATGGTTCCGATCTTTTTCCCGAACAGATAGAAGCAAATATGGGTAAGCCCGGTGAAAAAGATACTGAAGCTAAGGGCAATTGCCCAGTATTCCATCGCTTCCCGGAAGGGGAGGGTGTGACGGAGGAAGACGCTGTACAGGGCAAATAGAAATGTCACCAGATTGGCTGCGGCGATACAGCAGAGCGCCAGTAAATATCGGGCAATTACGAGCTGTGCTTTTGAGAGGGGAAATGACATCATCACCCGGTCAAAATTCGCCCGCTCATCCTGTTCACAAGAAGACTCAATCATACAGGAGGAGAAGATTGTGGCAGTAACCATTGTGAACCAGAGAAAGTTGAATTTTGATTGTACGATCAGTCCGATCAAGATCATAAATCCTCCACCGAAGATATAGGACGCCAGGTTCTTCCCGACGCGAAAATTGTCATAGAGATCTTTTAGTATGATTCCTTTCATTTTACCTTTTCTCCTTTCACATAAAATACCATAATGTCTTCGATGGAAGCGTTTTCAATCGGAATATCCTGAAATACCTGGCGCAGTTTCTGGCGGTTGGTTATGAGCACCCGGTAGCTGTAGGCTTCCTTCCGGTATGCGGCGATGTCCTCGCGGCTTAAGGCGTCGAAGAGCTGCTGGCCGCAGTTGATGATGCCGTAGTTGTTCTGCAGCTCGTCGTATGGTCTGACGAACTGAAGACGGCCTTCGTGGAGGTAGGCAATGTAATCTGCGATTTTATCCAGATCGCTTGTGATGTGGGAAGAGATGAGTACGGAGTGCTCTTCGTCCTCTGTAAACTCCCTCAGTATATCGAGAAGCTCGTCGCGGAAAACCGGGTCCAGACCGCTGGTGGCTTCATCAAGAACGAGAAGTTTCGGGGAGTGGCCGAGAGCGGCCGCGAATTCCAGTTTCACCCGCATCCCGGTGGACATCTTTTTCAGCCGCTTTTTCAGAGGCAGCCCGAAACGCTCCAGATACGAAAGGTATTTCTCCTGATCCCAGTTCTTGTATACGTTTGCAAGCATTTTCCCGAGAAAGAGCGGAGTGAACTCCTGGTCAAAGTGGGAGTCGCAGAAGATGGCGGCGATGTCCTCCCGCGCACAGTTCCCCTGAGAAGAAATGTCATATCCGAGGACGTCCGCCTGTTCGTACTCGGAAGCGGAAATGCCGAGGACGGCGTTGATGAGCGTGGACTTTCCGGAGCCGTTTTCTCCGATCAGTCCCATGATGGTTCCGCCCGGCAGGTCAAAGGATATGTGATCCAGTGTGAAATCTTTATATTTTTTTGTCAGGCCTCTCACCTGTATTGCATGTTCCATTTCTGTTACTCCTCCGTGTAGACAAGTTCTAATGTTTTTTCCAATTCTTCAAGAGACAGTCCGTTCTCTCGTCCCAGTCTGGCCGCGTCTGAGAGAAGTTTCTCGACACGACGCAGATTTTCCTCTCTGATAAAATCCTGGTTTCCGGCAGAGACGAAGGTGCCTTTTGCCGGGACGGTGACAATGAAGCCGTCTTTGGCAAGATCGTCGTAAGCCCTCTGGGTGGTGATGACGCTCACATGCAGGTCTTTTGCCAGTTTTCGCATGGAGGGCATGGCTTCCCCGGGTTTTAGCTCACCTTTCATGATCATTTCCTTGATCTGCGAGGTGATCTGCTCATAGATCGGGCGGTCACTTACGCTGCTTAAAATAATTTCCATAGACCTCACCTCTCCAATCCGTTTTTCCGGTACAGGACTAAGAAAAGGACGATGGAGATCAGGATTTCTGCGAGGAGAAGTACAATCCCCTTTGTGTCCACAGGCGCTTCTCCCATACTTATCTTTAAAATGGCGTCATAGACCACTCCTGTAAAGAGGAAGGAAGAGATCTTTTCCATGGTCTCGATCATGGATGAAAACATGGGAATCATCAGCAGTATAAGCAGCGCCGGGGTCGTGATGGTTCCCGCAGACATCTGGTTTTTCGCGAAGATGCCGAAGATCATGCCGACCATGGAGCCGATGAGGGCGCACGCTGTACTGACCGACAGATAAGCGGCCCACTGGCCCGGTTCCATGGAGAATCCGGCTGCGAAGACGCAGAGCACGTTGACAAGAGCCTGCATGAATATAACAGGAATCAGACTGCCCAGGCAGAATTCAAGTCCGTTTACCGATGAGGTCATCAGCGTGCGCAGTGTATATTTTTCCTTTTCCTCCGCAAGACAGGCGGCCGTCACATAGACTCCTGTCATACAGATATTCATGAGGACTCCCATGGCAAGCGCCATCCCGCTCATGTCTACGGCGCCGTCGGTAATGATATTGTAAATCCGGTCCATGAGAAATGAAAATCCGATGGCAAAAATGGGGCCAATGATGAAATTCTTTGACAGAAGAGCCCGGGACTTCATCTCCAGGATCGCAGAAAGCTTTCTTAAGTGGAGCGGTGTTTTCTTTGGCAGAACTGCGGAAGAGAGTGCCGCGTCCGGATAATTTTTGGATGTGTTCATTTTAATTCCCTCCCTGTGACTTCTAAAAATACGGTTTCAAGTGTGGGTTCGCAGGAGTGGATCGTTTCGATCTCATTCCTGTCAAGCCATCCGGCGATCTGTGCAGATGTATCACCGCCCTGTGTCAGGATATGTTTTGTGCCGTCTGTGAGCTGGACGCGGTATTTCTTCGTCCGGTTATATTTCAGGCAGATCTCTTCCGGCGATCCGTATTCTACGATCACGCCCTCATTTAACAGCGCCACATGACTGCAGAGCTTTGTGGCTTCCTCCATGTTGTGTGTGGTGAGGAAGATCGCCATCCCTTCATCTCTAAGTTCCAGAAGCAGGCTGTGGATCTCCAGAGCTGTGGACGGATCAAGGCCGCTTGTGGGTTCGTCGAGGAAGAGCACCTTCGGATGATGAAGGATCGCCCGGGCGAGGATGAGACGCTGAGTCTGGCCTTTTGAAAGCTTCCCCGCCGGCTTCTTCCTGTGATCATAGAGGCCGATCCGCTTCAGAAGCGGGTCGATCCCGGAGATGGGGGCGTTTAAAAGACGGGCAAAGTATTTCAGATTGTCATAAACGCTCAGCCGCTCGTATACACCGCTTATATCCGTGACGATTCCGATCTGTTCGTAGATCCTCTCGTCAATATGCATGCAGTCGATGCCGAGCAGGCGGATCTCGCCGGAAGTAGGCTTAAGCTGCCCGGTCAGGATCTTGATGGTGGTTGTCTTTCCCGCGCCGCTGGGACCTAAGAAACCAAGGATCTCACCTCTGTGAAGCACGGCGTTCACGTCTTTGAGGACGAAATCTTTGCTGAATTTTTTAGACAAATGTCTGATAGAGATATATTCCGGATTCATTTTAGTCACTCCTTTTTGGTGAAACGGTGTACTCGGCAGTGTACTGCCGTTTCGGATAATATTGAATTGTCATTACTGTACTTATCTGACATGTACAGAATAACACAAACTGTCATTGCTGTCAATACTAAATAAGTACAGATATAAAGTTCACTAACTTACGCAGACAAAACGTCCGAAAACAGGGCGATTCCTGAGACGTCCTCCATCCCCGCAGAATACGTTTTAGAAATCAGCTCTGTTTTCGGATGATTTGAGACAGGAAGTTGATGAACTAAATAGCTGTTATGCATAATCAGGAGGCTTCGGGGGTATTTTATAAATTATAGAAGAAAAAGAAAAGGAGCGGTTTTATGGATATCAGGAAAGAGATGCAGGACGCGGCTTTTTTCAGGGCGCTTGCAGGCGGAGAATTCTGTGTCTGGTATCAGCCCCAGGTGGATATGAGAACAGGAAGTGTATGCGGGGCCGAGGCTCTTGTCAGGTGGGAGCGGCCGGATGGTAATGTGGTGCCGCCGGGGCAGTTCATACCGGCTCTGGAGGAAAACGGACAGATCCTCCGCCTGGACAGGGAGGTGCTGAGACTGGTCTGCAGTGACCTCCTCGATGCGAGAGAACGGGGAATACAGATCGCTCCGGTGTCTGTAAACTTATCAAGGGCGCATATGGATCAGGACCAGGCGGCGGATCATGTCGTAAATATGATGCGCAGCTATAAGATCTGCGCAGAGGAGCTGGCGTTTGAACTTACTGAGAGTGTCCCCCATCTGTACAGCGGCTCCAGTCTGGAAAGACTTGTGGGAGGATTGAGAGAAGCGGGAATCATAGTTTCTATGGATGACTATGGAACCGGGAATTCAACGCTGAAAATCCTGGCCAGAATCGGGTTCGACTGTTTAAAGCTTGACCGGTATTTTGTCAGCCGGATCGGGGAATCACGGGCGGAGATCATCCTGCAGTCCACAATCCGGCTCGCTGATATGCTGGGGATGCGGGTGGTGGCAGAAGGGGTAGAGACGGACGCACAGTCAGAGTTCCTTAAGGCGAACGGCTGCTATATCGCTCAGGGGTATTATTATTTTCCTCCACTTCGCAGGGAGGAGTATTTTCTCCTGGCTTCGGTTCAAAAAAAACCACATTCCTATCAAAAAAGTACAAGACAGAAGGCAAAATGACTGCTATACTGCTGATTAGCAGAGGTGTAAAGCGGAAAGGACCGTTCTGCACCGACTGGAAAGAAAGGAAAAGGATGAATAGGTATGGAAGGATTGCTAAATCGTGAAAAGGCTCCGCAGTGGGTGACGGAAGAGCTGACCAGGATCTGCGGAGTGATTGAGAAAAATATGGAGCGTTTCGGGACAAAGTTTCCCTCTGCATGCGCTGAGGGCGGCGTCTATGAGGTGACGGAAAATGATGACTGGACGAACGGTTTCTGGACAGGGATGCTCTGGATGGCATACCAGTATACCGGGGAAGAGAAGTTCCGGGATCTTGCCTGCGAAAATCTGAAAAGTTTTGAGAGAAGGCTGGATGAGCATGTCGTGCTGGAGCACCATGATATCGGTTTCCTCTACAGCCTTTCTGTAGGCGCGGGGTACCGGATTCTCAGGGACGAGCATCAGAAAGAGGTGCTGCTGCGGGCGGCGGATGTTCTCGCAGAGCGCTACCAGGAGAAGGGGGGCTTCATTCAGGCGTGGGGAAAGAAAAATGCGCCGAATGAGTATCGGCTGATTATTGATTCGCTGATGAATCTTCCTCTTCTGTACCGGGCGGCTGAACTGTCGGGAAAGGATTCTTACCGGAGCATGGCGGACAGCCACTATAAAAACGTGATTTCAAATATTGTCAGAGACGATTATTCTACATATCATACATTCTATTTCGATCCGGAGACAGGAAAACCGGATCACGGGGCAACCCACCAGGGATTTTCCGATCAGTCCTGCTGGGCCAGAGGCCAGGCGTGGGCAATCCTCGGCATGCCGCTTAATGCGCGGATCACAGGCAGGACGATGGAGGGAAAAGAAGCAGAAACATACAAAAATGTGGTGGAGTATTTTGAAACCCACCTTCCGGCTGACGGGATGCCGTACTGGGATCTGATCTTTACGGACGGTTCGGATCAGCCAAGAGACAGCTCCGCACTCGCTATTGCGGCATGCGGTATGCTGGAAATCGGGAATAAAGCACGTGCGGAGGAGATGCTGCACACACTGGAAGAGCTGGCGGCTCCTTCGGACAGAGTGCATACAGAGGGGCTTCTGCTCCACGGCGTTTATGCTTATGCGGAGGGAAAAGGTGTGGACGAGCCGGATCTCTGGGGGGATTACTTCTATATGGAAGCTCTGTGCAGAATGTGCGATCCGGACTGGAGACCGTACTGGTAAGGAGGAAGGAAAAAGTGATTACGATTACGATTCTGAATGAAGAAAGAGAAATACTTGCGCAGGAAAGCGGGGAAGGCCAGGCGATCCTCGTATATGGAGAGGATTACCGCGAGGGCGACCGTATCCGTGTGGAGACGGAGAAGACGGAAGCTTTCTACTGGCTGCAGATGGATCAGGCACTCGGCAGGTCCATGGTATACGTGACAGGGGCTGTTGAGTATGAGATTCCCTTCGGGGAGAAGAAGTGGAACCTGACTTCCACGGCGTTTGAGGGAGAACGCCATATAGTATCAGTCCGCGAGTGCAGGGAGTTTGAGTACGGATGCTATAGAAACCTTTCGTACAATGCCAATGACCAGCACGGAATTACGACATGTTTTCCCCATGCGTCGGCAAATGCGGAGACGAGGGGCGAGTCAGTGTTTGCGGCAATGAATGCAATTGACGGCGTCATCGCCCCAAAGAGCCACGGGAAATGGCCGTATCAGTCCTGGGGAATTAACCGCAGGGAGGATGCGAAGTGGAGACTGGAGTTCGGACGCAGTGTTGTGACAGACAGGATCATTGTGTTTTTGAGGGCTGATTTCCCACATGATAACTGGTGGACAGAAGGAAAAGTAACGTTGTCGGACGGCAGTACGATGACGCTCACCTTTGAGAAGGGCGGGCATGCCCAGGAATTTACCTTCCCGGAGAAGACTGTGGAATGGCTGGAGTTTGATGAGCTTAAGAAGGCGGATGATCCGTCGCCGTTCCCGGCGCTGACTCAGTTCGAGGTGTACGGCCGGGAGGCGTGACAGACAGGCACCGGGCCGGGGAAACCCGGTGACAGCCTGCGAAAAGAGAACAGGAGGAGAGCGGATATGCCATTACATACTATTTTGATAAAGCCGGCGTCAGGACTGTGCAATATGCGCTGCGACTATTGTTTCTACTGTGACGAGATGGAGAAGCGGGACGAAGCGTCCCGCGGGATGATGTCAGAGGAGACATTAAAGAATCTGGTTAAAAAAGCCATGTTCCAGGCGCAGGGCAAGATCTGTTTTGCGTTTCAGGGCGGCGAACCCACTCTGAGAGGGATTGACTTCTTCCGGAAGGCGCTCGAATATGAACAGCGGTTTAACCGGAACCGGGTGCGCGTGATGAATGCGCTCCAGACAAACGGTCTCGGCCTTGATGAAAAGTGGTGCGCTTTTTTCAAAGAGAATGATTTCCTTGTGGGAGTTTCTGTGGACGGGACGCAGGCGATTCACGACGGACACCGGCACGATGCCGCCGGGAATCCGACCTATGCAAGAATACGCCGGAACATTGATCTTCTGGAAAAATATGGTGTAGAATATAATATTCTTACGGTTGTCACCAGGCAGACAGCGGAGAATATCGGGGAGATCTACAAGGAGTATAAGAAAAACGGATGGATGTACCAGCAGTATATCGCCTGCCTTGATCCCATCGGTGAAATGCCGGGGCAGAGATCCTATTCTCTGACTCCCGGGTTGTATGGAAAGTTTCTGACTGAACTGTTCCGGCTGTGGGAGAAAGACTGGAGGAAGGGGAAAGCTCCATATATCCGCCAGTTTGAGAACTATATCGGAATTCTCCTCGGATATCCGCCGGAGTCCTGCGAACAGCGGGGCGTCTGCACCGCCCAGTGTGTTGCCGAAGCGGATGGGAACGCATATCCGTGCGACTTCTATGTGCTGGATGAGTACCGGATGGGAAATTATAACGAGGATACCATATCGGAGATGCTCGATACAGAAGTGGCGAAGAAGTTCGTGGAGGATTCCCGGAAGGCGGATGAAAAGTGTACACAATGCCGCTGGTATGCCCTGTGCAGAAACGGCTGCCGGAGGCACCGTGTGAAAACGGAAGCAGAAGGTGGGGAAACGGATGGTGGCGGATACCGGAACTATTTCTGCGAAGGATACCGGGAATTCTTTGAAAAATGCGGGGAAACGATGCAGGAGATTGCGGAGTTTGTGGCGACAGCCCGTTAGCAGGCGAAGGGGATGGCGTTAGGGATTCCTTTTTAAGGAAATCTCTGCGCCATCCCTCCTTACATTTGCAAAAAAATAGTATTATCCGTTTTCCATTGACTTCCGATCACAAGTTTAAATTCAATTTCCGGCAGTGTATTATCGTGATTGCTTAATCTGCTGCGAAGTTCAGATATCATGGCTGACTTTTTTCTCTTGTCCACCGAATCAAACGAATTGCTGAGTTCCAGAAGCAGATCCACATCACTGCCATATGACTGCTCATTTCTGGCACAGCTCCCATATAAATATATATGCTGTACAAATTGTGCAATATCAGCGCTTTTGATTTCCGACAAAGCATAATTGATCGCTTTATCGCTTCTGCTTTTATACAAATTCCGCACTGCTGTGTTGTTCTTATTTCCGACGAGCATTGAGTTATCCTCCGTCTATTCTATATGATGTTCAGGCGGGGTCAGACTTTTAACCCTGTATTTTCTATATACTTATTATACACACTTTTTATAAGTTTCCAACTAATATTCGAACTGAACTGTTACATCTGGTCTGGCGCGGGGGATGTGGACCTCGGGAAAGACGAAAATGCGGGAATGATTCACTCGTTTTGAGGATCACTCCCGCTTAGTTGTTACTATTTTTTTACATTTTTCGCAATTTTTTTTCTGACAGCTTCTTTCATAGGCAGTCCTGTATCATAGTCCAGCTGCCTCGGCTCGTACTCTTCGTTTTCGCGCTGCCTTGTATAACCGTCGTTGGCCCAGGTCGGTGTTTTATCAGTACGCCAGCTTCTGCAGGCCCATTGATATCCCCGGTAGAGATCACGGGTTGCGTTCATGTGATCAAGAATCAGGTCATGCAGATGGTTACGTTCTTTGGCATAGCTTTCATCATTGATCAGATTATGGACCTCGTATGGATCTTTTTCA
>JAHZHF010000043.1 GCA_019420405.1 Clostridiales bacterium | reverse complement strand
GCCTTTAATCCGTATCCGGTACTTTGTAGTTTCCCTTATTCCCTGGAGCGAAGCCTGGAGCCGTCCTCCACCCCCGCAGAAAACGTCTTGAGAATCGTCCCTGTTTTCGGATGTTTTTCATACGGGAGTTAGTGAACTTTATACCTGAAAGATAAAATTCAGAAAAAATTCACTTTATTTTTCAGTTTTTTGGTGTATGATTAGAAGATGACTTGGACGAATTTGTGAATACAGGAAGTTATATTATAGAAAAGATTGATCTGTAATGGAGGAAGAGGATGAAAAAGCAGTTTTTGGCGCTGGTGTCTGTGGCTGTATGTGCGGCCCTGGGCGTGTGTGCGTGCAGTTCAGCGGAGGATGACAGTGTATTTACGGGGGAAAAGGTGGATATTCCGGAGTGGCAGGCGGAGCTGGATATGATTTCACCGGAGGTATACGGTACGGTAGATGATCTGGATCTGGAACCGGGAACGTACATTTCGGTTATCGGCAAGATGGAGAACTCGCCCTACTGGGAGCAGGTCAGGGAAGGTGTGAACCAGGCGGCGGATGATATTAATGAGAAACTGGGATACAGCGGTGACGACAAGGTGAAAGTTCTTTACAATGCGCCATCAGACGGAGAGGATGTGGACGAGCAGGTGAATATCCTGGACGAGGAACTGGCGCGATACCCTGATGTTATTGCGATTGCAAGCATTGATGAAAACGAATCGGCAGTTCAGTTCGATCTTGCGGTAAGTAACGGGATACAGATCGTGGCGTTTGATTCCGGGAATACTTACCAGGGGATTCAGTGTACGGCTATGACGGACAACGCCGCAGCGGCTGCGGAAGGAGCTTCGAAGCTCTGTCAGGCGATAGAAGAGAGCGGCGAAGTGGCTCTGATTGTACAGGATTCTGTGTCCGGCAATGCAAGACAGCGGGCGGAGGCGTTTCGGAGTGAAGTTGAGAATTCTCATCCGGGAGTGTCCGTTGTTGAGACGATCTACATGGATCAGCTGGATGATTTAAAACAGCAGGCGGCTGCGGAGAAACTCGGAGTTACGGCAGAGGAACTGGAGACGTGGATTAATGAGGCTTCAGGCGTCAGTGACGGAGAGGACGGCAGTTCGCAGGATACGGAGGACGGAGAAGAAGGCGGAACGATTTCGGAGGCTGCCAGGACCCGGCTTGAGGATATCAATTCCATAGCGGAAGATATGAGTGACGAAGATGCGGTAGTCTACTATCTGGAGAAACATCCGGAACTGAACGGCTGTTTTGGAACAAATGCGGATGCGGTTATGCTGGCTGCAAATGCTGTGGATCAGATGGAAAAGTCGGAGGAAATTACCGTGATGGGATTTGACGCCGGCAGCGAGCTTAATGCAGCGCTGGAAAATGGCTCTATCGACGGACTTATCGTTCAGAATCCATTTGGGATGGGGTACGCAGCGGTTGTTGCGGCAGCGCGTACTGCTCTTGAAATCGGAAATGAAGCGATGGTAGATACCGGATACACCTGGGTGGACAGGGATAATCTGGAAGATGAGAATATACAGCAGATTTTATATGAATAAAAGAAGACATCGCCTGCCGGAAAAGCAGACGATCTACAGGGCGAAACGACGCCCGGCCTTCGCGGCCGGGCTGTGAAGGATAAGGCTGCACGGACAGATTTACACTGCCCGGCTTAAGGAGAAGATGAATTCGGTTCCCACGCCTTCGGTACTGATCACGTTGATATGTTCATCGTGAGCCTGAATGATTGCTTTTACAATGGACAGGCCAAGGCCTGTCCCTTTTTTATCCTTGCCCCGGGACAGGTCGGACTTGTAGAAGCGCTCCCAGATCTTGTTCAGATCTTTTCTGGGGATGCCGATTCCGTGATCTTTGACGGAGATATAGGCCTTGTCGTTCTTTTCTGTCACTTCAACGGTTATGGTTGATTCGTTTTCGCTGAATTTGATCGCGTTGTCGATCAGATTGTAAAGTACCTGCTGGATCTTGCGCTGGTCTGCGTATACAACGACCGGACCGGGCATCATGAGCAGCTCTATGGAGATGTGCTTCGGCGTGCAGACTCCCTCGAAGGATTCGGCGGTTTCTTTTATAATGTTCTGAATGTCGAACTCTACTTTGTCGAGGAGCAGTTCCTTTGTGTCGAACTCGTTCAGGGTGAGGAGATCGCCGGTCAGGTCAGTGAGCCGCTCTGTCTCGAACAGGATGATATGAAGATATTTCCCGTACAATTCCGGGGGAATCGTGCCGTCAGCCATGGCTTCCACATACCCCTTGATGGAAGTGAGGGGAGAGCGGAAATCGTGGGAGACATTCGCCACGATTTTTTTCTGGTAGTCATCCATATCTTTAAGCTGCGCGGCCATATAGTTCAGGGAGGCGGACAGATAGCCCATCTCGTCGTGGGTGTAGACCGGGATCTCATAGTCCAGATTCCCCATTGCATACTGCTGGGCCGCTTCTGCAATCTGCCGCAGGGGCCTGTAGACGAAGAAGTGGAAACCGATCAGGAAAGCGGAGGCCAGCAGGAAAATCACGGCCATGGTAATGTAGACTGCAACCATGACCGGACGGCAGCGCTCTTCTATGCCGGAGACCGGACTGTGGATAAGGAGGTAGCCCTTTGTGGAAAATCCCTGAGTTACCGGAGCCATCACTGTGATTACTTCCTCGTCGAAGTATCCGTGGAAATTTCCGGAAATGTACTGGCTGCCGCCGATTTCCGCCGGATTGAATTCTTCAATTGTTTCCGGAGCCGACGTCCCTTCCATGTTGGATGAGGTGATCATATTGCCATCCTGGTCCACGAACCAGAGCGAGGCGTCCAGATAAAGGCGCATGGCTGCGAGCTGGGACTGTACTGCAGAGATAGACGAACTGTCATTGAAATAGGAGGGAAGATAATCGCTGGCGATCAGAGCGGCCTCCCTGTAAAGCGTGCGGGAGGTATCTTCCGTCAGTCTGTTAGTGATGAGCTGTGTGGTGAGGGTGCCCGTTACAAACAGACAGAGAAAGCCGAATATGATATAAAGCGCGATAAATTTCAGATGAAGGACAGTTTTCATAATCGTATCTCCCATTTCTGAACGCGGTCGCAGCCGGCATACACCGGAATATCCGGCAATATGGAGGGCTGGCATGCAGAACAGATCTTATTTTGTTTCAAATTTATAGCCGATCCCCCAGACCGTAGTGAGGGCCCAGTGGGGGTGATCTTTGATTTTTTCGCGGAGCCGCTTGATGTGGACGTCCACGGTTCGTGTGTCTCCGATATATTCATATCCCCAGATCCGGTCCAGAAGCTGTTCACGTGTGAAAACCTGGTTGGGGGAAGCGGCGAGACAGTACAGAAGCTCCAGCTCCTTGGGCGGCATATCCACGTTCTGCCCGTCGCAGACCACGGAATAATTAGTGAGATTGATGACAATCCCCTCGTATTCCACGCATTTTGTCTTGTCTTTTTCTTCCTCTGCGGCTCTTGCGGGCTGGGTACGCCTGAGGACGGCGCGCACGCGGGCCACCATCTCTTTGGAGTCAAATGGTTTCATAATATAGTCGTCCGCTCCCAGTTCGAGCCCGAGCACCTTGTCGAATACTTCGCCCTTGGCGGAGAGCATAATGATAGGAGTGGAAGATCTGGCGCGGATCTCCCGGCATACCTGGTAGCCGTCGATTCCCGGGAGCATAAGATCCAGAAGGATCAGGTTCGGCTGGTAGGAGGAGAATGCCGTCAGGGCGTCCTCCCCGTTATATACGATTTTTGTATCAAAACACTCTTTTGTCAGGTAGAGCGAAATGAGTTCAGCGATGTTCTCATCGTCGTCTACGATCAGAATTCTCTGTTTTCCTGGCATTTTGTAAATACCTCCTTGGTGTAGTTGGTTTGAAATAAGTGACAGTTCAGCCCGCGTCATTTGAGCTCGACGATCGTAACTCCCGCATCCCCTTCGCCATATTCGGCAAGATGGTAGGACTTCACGTGCTTCTGACGCCGCAGATACTCGTGAATCCCCTTGCGGAGCGCTCCGGTTCCTTTTCCGTGAACTACTCTCACTGTGTTTAAGTGAGAGAGGAGCGCGTCGTCCAGATATTTGTCCAGTTCGCTTACGGCCTCATCCACGGTTTTCCCCAGAAGATTGATCTCCGGGCTCACGGAGAGGGATTTGCTCATGCCGATTTTCCCTTTGGAAGTGCGGCTGAATTTCTTCGGGGTATACGGGGAGGGCTCCTCGATGATCTCCAGGTCGGAAATATTGACCTGAGATCTTAAGATTCCCATCTGTACAGTGACATTTCCCCGGGAATCAGGCAGTGAACTGACAGTTCCGGTCAGGTTCATACTCAGCACCTTTACGGATTCGCCCAGCTTGAAGTCGGAAGGCTTGTGTGCCTTTTTCGGCCGTTTCGCGCTGAGAGAGGAGCTTGACGAAGTGTCTTTGATTTTCTTGCGGAGGCGTTCTCGCTCCTTCTCCATCTCGGATGCGGAGATGTTCTCCTTCCCGAATTTATGGAAATTACGGATCGTCTCGTCGGCGACTTCTTTTGCATCCCGCAGGATGGCGTTGGCCTTCTCATTGGCTTCCCGTATGATCCGGTCGCGCTGCTCGTCCAGTTTTTCCTGTCGCCGGGCGGCCTCCTGGCGTAAGCGCTCGGCTTCGCGGCGGTAGGCTGCGATCTCCTCACGCTCTTTCTCTATCGTGCGGCGGTTCTCCTCCAGGTCGCTTAACAGATCCTCGAAGGAGACGTCCTGCTCGCTCAGCCGCTTCTTCGCATCTTCGATAATATAGTCCGGCAGACCCAGCTTCCCGGAGATGGCAAATGCGTTGCTTTTTCCGGGAATTCCGATGAGAAGGCGGTAAGTGGGCCTCAGGCTCTCGACGTCAAATTCGCAGCAGGCATTTTCCACCCCGGGAGTTGAGAGGGCATAGACCTTGAGTTCGCTGTAGTGGGTGGTGGCCATCGTACGGATCCCCCGGCTGTGAAGGTGGGAGAGGATGGCGATGGCGAGAGCGGCGCCCTCCGTCGGATCGGTTCCGGCTCCCAGCTCGTCGAACAGGACGAGGGAACGCTCATCTACTTTCTTTAAAAATGAGACGATGTTGGTCATATGAGAAGAGAAGGTACTCAGGCTCTGCTCAATACTCTGTTCGTCTCCGATATCTGCGTAAACCTGATGGAAGACTGCCAGCTCTGAACGGTCCCCCGCAGGAATATGAAGGCCCGACTGCCCCATCAGGGTCAGAAGCCCCACTGTTTTAAGGGAGACGGTTTTTCCGCCGGTGTTCGGTCCCGTGATAATCAGCAGGGTGAAATCATCTCCCAGCGATACCGTGATGGGGACGACCTTCCGCTGATCCAGGAGAGGATGGCGTCCCTCGCGGATATGGATACGCCCTTCCTCGTTAAAGACGGGGCGGCTTGCGCGCATGGACAGGGCCAGCGCTCCCCTTGCAAAAATAAAATCCAGATCCGTAAGCGACCGGTAATCCGTCCGGATTTCTTCAATATACTGTCCGGCCTCCTCGCTCAAATTGGCGAGAATGACCTGGATCTCTTCCTGTTCTTTGGCGTAGAGTTCCTTTAAATCATTGTTGAGCTTTACTACCGCCATGGGCTCGATAAACAGCGTGGAACCGGTGGAGGACTGGTCGTGGATCAGCCCCTGTACCTGGCCTCTGTACTCTGCTTTTACGGGGAGACAGTAACGGTCTCCCCGCATGGTGATGATCGGATCCTGGAGATAAGAGCGCAGAGATCCGTTTACAAGTCCGGAGAGTGTGGAGTGCACTTTGTCATTAATCGCGTTGATACTGCGCCGGATCCGCTTGAGCGCGGGACTGGCGTCATCGCTTATCTCTTCCTCGGAAATGATGCAGCGTTCAATCTCATTCGCCAGGGGCGTCAGGGGCTCCAGGTTCTCAAAGAAAACGTCCAGACAGTCGGCGGATTCCTCCTGCGTGTCATGACGGCCGTATGCCTTTACCCGCGCCGTATTGGAAAGGAGGCGGCAGATGCGGAGAAGTTCGGTGATGCTCAACGCTCCGCCGATTTCCAGACGTTTCATAGATTCCTCCACAGGCGCGGCGTCTCCGAAGGAGATCCGCCCTTTCTGCACGATCCTTGTAAACGCCGCCGCGGTCTGTTCCTGGAATGTATTGATCTTATCAAGATCCGTCATGGGTTTTAAGCGGCGGCAGAGCTGCCGCCCGCGGAAGGACCCGGCCTCTTCTTCCAGAAGGGCGGTGATCTTGTCAAATTCAAGTTTTGTCAATGTCTTCTGATTCATATATGTCCACCTTAATAACTTAGTTTCTATAGCTGTGTTGCTGCTCTGATAAAGACATTTTAAACCATTCTCAGTATAAAGGAAAGGTTTTATTTTCGAGCGCCTGTCTGGTGCACAGCTTTAAGACACAACATGTGATTGAACAATCGGTTTGAATCGGTTATACTAAAATACGGAGGAGATTGATGTCCATGGCGAATGAGAAAGAACGTGATCTGGCTCCGGAAGACAGACCGGACGAAGGGTCAGAAGAAAAGAAGTATTCTTTTTTGCAGGAGACTATAAAGCCAAAGCCGATCAGCAGGAAACAACTTGGGAGACAGCTTGCGAGATTTGCAATATATGGAATAGTCCTGGGTGTGTTTTCCTGTGTGGGTTTTTATGCGCTCAGACCATGGGCACAGAACTGGTTCCGGGGAGATCTTAAGACAGTGACAATCCCCGAGGATGAAGAACCGTCAGAGGAAACGCAGAATACACAGGACGAAGAAGCTGTGGAAGAGCCGGTTGCGGATGCGGAATCCTATGAGCAGATAATGGACAGCATGGAGGAGCGGGCGGACGAGGCGTACAAAGGCCTTGTTTCAGTAGAGCCGGTATCTGCAGATGCCAATTGGGACGCCCGGATGACAGGGATCAACCGGAGCACAACCGGTATCATTGCCGCGGATAACGGACAGGAAATTCTGATTCTGACAGACGCTGAGATCTGTTCGGGGGCGTCCGAGTGGAATGTTGTCTTCCAGGACGGAAGCAGATACGCCACGACGCTTAAAAAGAAGGATGAAAACAGCGGACTGGCTGTCTTTAGTGTGAGCCGAGGAAACATTACGGATACGACGTGGTCTGCCATTAAAGTGTCTGTACTTGGGAATTCCAATCTGATAACCCAGGGCGACCCGGTGCTGGCCCTTGGAAATATGTTCGGCTACGCGGGCGGAGCAAGTTTCGGCATGGTCAGCTCCGTGGACTATAAAACCGCATTTTATGACGGGGAGTGCGATGTGATAGCGACTGATATCCCGGCGAGTCAGGGCGGGGCAGGCGTGCTTTTTAACATGGACGGCGAAGTCATAGGACTCATTTCCGATTCAGTGTGGGAAGGGAAAGAAACCTCTGTGGCCAATGCATATGCAATCTCTGATTTAAAAACAATTATAGAATTTCTTGCCAATGGGGAGGCTGTTCCGTATATCGGCGTACATGTGACCACGGTAACGACAGAGCTGCAGGAGAGCCAGGGAATGCCGGCCGGCGTATATGTGGTAGATGTGGATGCAGATTCACCCGCCATGGCAGCAGGCATCCAGAGCGGTGATATCATCTGTCAGGTGGCGCGTCAGGATACAACTACAATCTCGGCGTTCCAGCGCGGTGTCTGGGAGACCAGCGCCGGCCAGGAGATTATAATCCAGGGAAAACGGCTGGGAGCAGAAGGGTATGTTGACGTGCAGTTTACAGTGACTGTGGGAAGCCGGGAATAAGAGACCTGAGAAAGACAGGACAGGAAATAATACAATAATACATTAGAAAGAGGAATAACATGAGATATATCAGCGGACTGTGTGAAGGCGAGACAATCCGGAATATTTACCTGTGCAAGGGGAAACGTTCCGCGGAGACAAGAAACGGGAAACCGTATGACAACCTGCTGCTGCAGGATAAAACGGGGATACTCGATGGTAAAGTGTGGGATCCCAACTCACAGGGAATAGCAGAGTATGACGAGAAGGACTTTATCGAAGTCTACGGCGAGATCATCAGCTATAACGGCAATCTCCAGATCAATATCAAACAGATCAGGAAGGCGCAGGAAGGAGAGTACAATCCGGCGGATTACATGCCCACAACAGAGAAGAGCGTGGAAAGCATGTATGAGGAGCTGACTGCATATATCCGGCAGATCGGAAACACTCACCTCAGACAGCTTCTGGAAGATTTTTTCGTGAAAGACGAAGAGTTTATAAAGAAATTCAAAGGACATTCAGCGGCGAAGACTGTACATCACAGCTTCTCCGGCGGGCTTCTGGAGCATACGTTAAGCGTGCTGCATATGTGCGAGTATTTTGCGGGAGCTTACCCGATCCTGAACAGGGATCTTCTTTATACCGCGGCGATCTGCCATGATATCGGAAAAACAAGGGAACTTTCGACGTTCCCGGATAATGATTATACAGACGAAGGACAGCTCATCGGCCATATCGTGATCGGTGTGGAGATGATCAATGATGCACTTCGCTCGCTGCCGGATTTCCCGGTGAAGCTTGCCAATGAATTGAAGCACTGCATTATCGCTCATCACGGGGAGCTGGAGTACGGTTCGCCAAAGAAACCTGCTCTTGCGGAGGCGCTGGCGCTGAACCTGGCGGATAATGCGGACGCGAAGATGCAGACACTGACGGAGATCTTCAAAGGGAAGACCGGAACAGAATGGCTGGGATATAACAGGCTGTTTGAGTCGAACCTGAGAAGAACATCCGGGATGTAAACTGAAGCCAGTTTATCCATCCCTGAAGAACTGACCGCCCGCCAATGAGTAAAACGGTGATACCTGCCATTATGAGCGTACAGTACAGTTTTACGAGTGGCGCGGGCCGGACTGCCGAAAACCTTGAGAGAGACGGATTGGGGAGAAAAGATGCAGAAAAATGATATTGCGGTTGTGAAAATTACGGATATCGGAGTGAATGGAGAGGGCATAGGCCGGGTAGACGGCTATACCCTCTTTATTAAAGATGCGGTGATCGGAGATACTGTAGAGGCGAAAGTGATGAAGGCGAAAAAGAATTACGGATACGCCAGACTGATGAAAATCATCGAACCGTCAAAAGACCGTGTGACACCCCGCTGCGAGCATGCACGCAGATGCGGCGGATGTCAGATTCAGGAGATGTCCTATGAAAAACAGCTTGAATTCAAGGCGCGCAGGGTGCGGGATAACCTGGAGCGGACGGGCGGATTTGCGCCGGAGCTGTTGGACAAAGTGATGGAGCCTGCCGTGGGGATGGAGGAGCCGTTTGGCTATAGAAACAAAGCGCAGTTCCCATTCGGCACTGACAGGGACGGGCGTCCGGTGACAGGATTTTATGCGGGGCGGACCCACGACATTATCGCCAATACAGACTGCGCGCTTGGCGTTCCCGTAAATAAAGAAATCCTGGAGATCATTCTCGGATTTATGAACAGAACGGGCGTGAAGTCCTACGACGAGAAGAGCGGGCGGGGGCTGATCCGCCACGTCCTGATCCGGTACGGCTTTACAACAAGGGAGATCATGGTCTGCCTGGTGGTGAATGGAACGGAAATCCCGCACGCGGAGGAGCTGGTGGAAAAGCTGGCCAAAATCCCGGGGATGACAAGCATTTCTCTGAGTTCAAATACGCGCCGGACAAATGTGATCATGGGAGATTCCTACGAAGTGCTGTGGGGCAGGGGGTATATCACGGATTTCATCGGCAATGTAAAATACAGAATCTCTCCGCTCTCATTCTATCAGGTCAACCCAGTGCAGACGGAGAAGCTCTACGGCCTTGCGCTGGAGTATGCGGACTTAAAAGGCGGAGAGACCGTCTGGGATCTGTACTGCGGAATCGGAACGATCTCCCTCTTTCTGGCACAGAAAGCGGAAAAGGTCTACGGTGTGGAGATCGTACCGCAGGCGATTGAAGACGCCAGAGAGAATGCAAAGATTAACGGAATTACAAATGCGGAGTTTTTTGTCGGGAAAGCAGAGCAGGTACTGCCCGGATGGTATCAGGAGCACAGGACTTCGATGGCGGATGCAGATGGAGCGCGTGCAGATGTGATCGTGGTAGATCCGCCGAGAAAAGGATGTGACGGGGAGTTGTTGCGGACGATTGTGGAGATGGCGCCTAAGCGGGTGGTTTATGTGAGCTGCGATCCTGCTACACTTGCGAGGGATCTGAAAGTGCTGTGCGGGCAGGGGTATGAGATCAGGAGAGTGAGGGCTGTGGATATGTTTCCGGAGACGGTGCATGTGGAGACTGTGTGCCTCTTGAGCAACCGAAAACCAGATACGAAAGTCAGGGTCGATGTGGATCTGGAAGACTACTATCGTATCAAGGACGCAGAGAAGAATCAGAACTGAAAATAGAACACCGAACAGAAAGCGATTAGCTGCTGATGCGTAAAAGCATTGGCAGCTTTTTTCTTGCCTGAAATCGCTGAAGGGAGGTGGAGCCGATGATTTGACCTGTAGAAGTGAGGCAGAGCATCAATGGATAATCAATGACAATCACGAAATGGAGGCAATCTATGGCAAAGAAAAGAAGTATTAAGGTTTATGGGCAGAGCGGCTATAAATATCAGGAGACGCCGACAATCATGCTGAAGGGAATGTGGCTGAAGGAGCTGGGGTTTGAAATTGGAGATTACATATCTGTTGTCTGCGAGGACGGTAAACTGATCATTACTCCGGATACAGAAAGAGCAGAGCTGGAGAAGGCCGAAGCAGAAATTATGGAGAATGAAAAAAAGGCAATGAAGAAGAGGGTAAAAGAAAGAAGAAGAGAGCTGCTTGAGCGGCGAGTGGCTGAGAGTCAGATTGAGTACGGTACCCGTACAGATGAATAGGAGGCAAATATGGGAAGAATCATTTTGATTGGAGCTACGAAAGGCGGAGTAGGCAAGACGGTGAGCACGTACAATCTGGCATATTCTCTTGCAAGCATGGGGAAAAAGGTTCTGGCTGTTGATATCGACAGCCAGGCCAACCTGACCACCTGTTTTGGCGTTGAAGATACGGGGGCGATTTCGACTACGATCGGGCATCTGATGATGCTGCAGCTTGACGATGAAGAGCTTCCGGATCTGAAAGAGTACATTATGAGTCGGGATGGAGTGGACTTTATTCCTTCGTCAATGGTTTTGTCTGCGGTTGATGCGAAGCTTCGGATGGAGATGGGCGCTGAGAGGATGCTGGCAAATATCCTGGAGCCGTTAAGAGACAGGTATGATTATCTGATCGTTGACACTTGTCCGGCGCTGGGAGCACTTACCATTAATGCACTGGCAGCGGCTGACGGAGTTGTGATTACGGTAAATCCCCAGTTGCTGGCAATGAAAGGGCTGCAGGATTTTCTGAAAACCATTCAGAAGATCAAAAAGCGCATCAATCCGAAACTGGAGGTAGAGGGTATCCTGCTTACCATGTGTGATATGAGAACAAATCTCTGTAAGGTGATTTCAGAGCAGGTGACGGAAGCGTTTGAAGGAAGGATTCGGATTTTCGAGAGCAGGATTCCCAGTACTGTAAAGGTCGGCGAGAGTATCTATAATTGTGAGCCTCTTCTGGAATATGCACCGCAGACGAAGGTGAGCAGGGCGTATCTGGACTTTGGGAAGGAGCTGATGGGATATGAAGGCTAATCAGCCTAAGAGAAAATTGTTCAATGACGCTGTTGATCTGCTGACCGGTGATGCTCCTGACAGCGGGATTCAGATGATCCCGGTAGATCAGATAAAGCCTTTCCATGAGCATCCATTTAAGCTATATCGGGGTGAGAGACTGGATGATATGGTGGAGAGTATTCGGGAGCACGGCATCCTGACTCCAGTGATCGTTCGGAAGCTTAGCTCTGGATATGAGATGCTGGCGGGGCATAACAGGCAGAATGCGGCAAGAATTGCAGGACTTAAAGAGATTCCGGCAATCGTGAAAGAAGATCTGACGGATGAGGAAGCCTGGGTTTATGTGCTGGAGACCAATGTGATCCAGAGAGCCTTCAGTGATCTAAGCATTACGGAGAGAATTGCAGTGCTGGCTGCCAGGTATGATAAGGTCTGTGGTACAAAGAAACGGGAAGAGATCATAGAAGAGCTTCGCAGACTGAATGGTGCTGGTGGACATCATGTCCACCAGCAGGCGAAGTCCAGGGAGTTGATTGGACAGGAATACGGTATGACGGGCCGGAATATTGCAAGGTATGTTCGCTGCAATCAGCTGATCCCGGCATTCAAGGAAATGCTGGATGATGGATCTCTGACACTGGTATCGGGGGTGGAGCTTTCGTTCTTATCAGAGGAGGAACAGGAGCTTGTCAGCAGGGTATTGGAGGAGAATGGCGTCAGAGTAAAAGGGAATATGGCAAAAAAGCTTAAAGCGGCAGCGGGGGATATTACAGAAAAAACGGTACGGTCAATACTGGCACTGGACAAAAATGTTGCTGAGGTCAGGAAAAAGGGTTCTGTCAGTGTTAAGGTTCCAGCGGATGTCTACCATAGATATTTCTCAGAGGTGGATGACAGAGAGGTTCAGAAAATTCTGGTGGAAGCACTTGGTCTTTACTTTAAGGGGAGAGTAAGATATGTACACACGGCAGGAGCTGGAGGCAATAGATCGGAGCTATTTTGAAGTGATCATAGCGGATGAATATGATGTGATTTTAATGTCACGAAATACTCGGCACGTCTGGTATCTTCGGAATGTGGAGCTGTCAGATGGAGAGGTAACGGTAATTCTTCATAAGCATCAGGTTTCAGATCCTTATCATGCACATGGAAGAAGCCGGACGATGAAGCGAGCCATACGGGATATTAAGAAGCATGATCTGTTTCAGATGAATGGCAGGAAGCCGGTCTATAAAGGATAAAAGAGGGAGCGGAAGCATCCGATGATGGGTGCTTCCGCTCCTGCAGGCCTATATTATTTTCTGTTTTTCTTATGATGGCGGAGCCTTAAGTATTCGCAGACCGCATCATGTGCGTTGTTGATCTCCTGGCGGCCACGGCTGGGTTTCAGGTTGATTTCGATGCAGATGTCATCAATAGACATTCCCTGCATGCTAAGACGAATGATCTTGGCATAGCGGGGGTTCTCCCGATCGAAGTGAGCCAGAAGCTGGACCTGCAGTTCTTCTTCCGTTGGTGGCGGGCAGAGCTTGTCCAAAACCTGATCCTCTACGGACGGCTGTGATGTATCTTCGATTTCAAAGGTTTCGCCGTCATATTCAAAATCGAGAGACAGAATCTCCACACGCTTCGGATTGTGGCGATCCAGAAGACCCTTGTTCGGGCATCTCGTGCAACGCCTGGTGGAAGGGCAGAGCTTTTTGGTTCCGTCCGGGTTCTTGCCGATGACGCAGCGGCCCTCGCGGCGCTGCTCCATATCTTTGTTGAGCTCAGCCCAGAAATCTTTCATATAGGAAGCGTACTGTTCTTCACCGATGGCCATGAATCCGATCTCAAAGGAAAACTCTCCGAGACTCATGGTGGTGAAGTTGTCCTGGATGTAGTCGCCTTTCTGCAAGCCGAACTTCTCTTTGAGGAAGGGAACTAAGACTTTGCCGTCAGGAACGGGTTGACCGTCAAAGGAACGACGGTTGTCATACTTGTGAGTGTTGCTATAATCTGCTTTTCTTGCCATGTTGATTTCCTCCGTAGGTTGGCAGTGGAGGAAACCACACGGCTGCTATTCAATTTTTCTTTCAGATGACCGTTCATAGGGATCCTCCTACAAATCGGTCAGCTGCTCTACTTGAACTGACAGTTTACATGTTGCTTCGCTTTGGACGGCGGTAGAGCGCCTCTCTTCGTGCACAAGATTGGCAACCGCCCGCAGCGAAAAGTCTTTTAATGCCATACTCAGGGCAATGGGCTAGTTAGTCCGCTGACATTTGCAATAATTCTCCATAGACTTCTGAATAGTCAGAAGGGTTAAGGTCATCTGCACAACTGGCACCATACTTGTTTAAAATAAAAGTGACGGGTTCTGTTCCGTATTTTTCAATTACTTCCGCCGCAGTGCTTTCAATGCTTGAGAGCCAGTCATCATTACTTAGTTGGCACATATCGACTACCTTTTACCTTTCTATGCATTGGCCGCCCTATAAGCCTTTGCATGGATTGATAAAGAAGGCCTGGCGGCTTTCGGACACAAACTGATCGGGTTTGCTTACCGTCATATTACTGCCTTCACTTATAAATTACGGCATTTCCCTGAGATATCCCATGACAGAGGACTTGGCATCGACTTGGCAAACTTGGCAATTGAAAAAGACTTTTTCAATGCATTTTTGAGTGTTGACTAGAGCCACAGTAACAACATTCGAGGGTGCTGATGAAGAGTGTGGTGTTTGTTCTGGTGCTGGATGATGTTTTTGAAGAAATCTAAAGTTTGAGAAAAGATAATTAAAATCTATTTTGAATCAGTTAGACTTGGAAAAAGGCGAATTAAACTTGTAAAAAGCGAAGATTTAAGCTATACTGAATAAGATGGCGTGAGTGTGCATTGATATAATCTCTGGATAGACGGAGGAAAGAAAAGATGTTTAGCTATAGCAAATTATGGAAGATACTAATTGATAAAAAAATGCTGAAAAAGGATCTGATGTCTAAAGCTGGCATTACGTCTTCGACTATGGCTAAGATGGGAAAAGATTTACCTGTTAGCATGGAGGTCTTAGGCAGGATATGTGATGCCTTAGATTGCAACATCGGAGATATTGTAGATTACATCAAATAATGGGAGGATCAAGAATAACCATGGAAAGGAGGAATTGGTGTGAAACACATTTGCTTCGGCACTTTTATTAAAGTGCTGTTGTTATGCAAAGACCCACTTAAAAATGTAACACAGCATAAATTGGGACAAACGCTAATTTCCTCTGTAAATGATTCGTATGGACCATATGTCGATGAAACGACCATATCCAATTATGCCCGGTGTGAAAGATCACTTGCGTCAGAAATAACGACAGCTACAGCATCAGCCAATAGGGACTATGTTGTAGACTACTTTGAGAAGCATATAATTCCACAGATGGATATGGACACCTTAAAGAGGGGCATCTGTGCGTTTAAGGATATTATCGATGATGAGGATATAGAGGATCCTTTATTTAAGGATCCAGATGTTATGAAAAGTCAGTGGCTTCGGAAGATGGTGTTTGTCCCCTCTGAGGTACTTGCTGATTTATTTCTCATCGCTGGGAGAGTTGAAAATCACTACGGTAAAGAGTCGGTAGCGTTTATTGACAAGGCATATCTTGACTCGTTTTCTTCAGACTCTTATAACATCACCTTTAATGCCCGCGTGGTTGCTAAGGATGTTATTTTGACGAAGACTCTTCAAGAGAAGTACTTCTGTAAAGCGTTTATGCCTGTAGTAGATGGAAATCTGCGGATAAAGGGCAATAATCATATTAAAGCTTTTAGATATCGCATTGAGTCGAATAGATTCGATTATATATGGGTAAGAAAGCTTTTGAATGCAAATATAGGAAGATACGTATTTAATCGTGCAGAGATTGAAAAGTATCTTAAGGATG
>JAHZHF010000042.1:14898-15583 GCA_019420405.1 Clostridiales bacterium | reverse complement strand
ACTCCGCTCCGCTTCCGGACTCATTTTGACGAAAAACGTTATTGAACTTTATAGCGGTTGGGCTTTCAAGCTCAGTTAAAACGTGGTATAATAATCCCACTTCGTGCGAAGCGGAACCGGCTTCCTCCGGTTCTGTTTTGCAGATATATACCTTAAATATTTTTTAATATACCTTGAAAGCCGCGGCGTGATATATAAATATGCGATAGCGGCAATATGGAGGAAATATGATCAGCTTACCAACTGAATTTCAGGAGAATATGAAGGCCCTGCTTGGAGCAGAGTATGAGGATTATCTGAACTGCTTCGACGAGCCGCGCCATTATGGCCTTCGTGTAAATACAGCGAAGATCTCTGTGGAGGATTTTCTAAAGATCGCACCCTGGCCTCTGGAGCCGGTTCCGTGGATCTCAAACGGCTTTTATTACGAGGGGGATGTATATCAGCCTGCCAAGCACCCGTACTATTTCGCAGGGCTGTATTACCTTCAGGAGCCAAGCGCCATGACCCCTGCAGACAGACTTCCCGTGGAGCCGGGAGAGCGTGTTCTGGACGTGTGTGCGGCGCCGGGCGGGAAGGCTACGGAGCTGGGAGCAAAGATGCGCGGAAGAGGGGTTCTGGCAGCCAATGACCTGAGCAGTTCCCGGGCGAAAGGACTTTTGAAAAACCTGGAGCTTTTCGGAGT
>JAHZHF010000042.1:0-14888 GCA_019420405.1 Clostridiales bacterium | reverse complement strand
GAAACGTACTTGTATTAAGTGAAGAGCCCGGAAAGCTCATTCCTTATTTCAAAGGATATTTTGACAAAATTCTGATCGACGCTCCCTGTTCCGGGGAAGGGATGTTCCGGAAGGATAAGAAGATGGTGAAGGCGTGGGAGGAGCACGGACCGGAGTACTTTTCAAAAATCCAGAGAAGCATCATCACCCAGGCAGCGGAAATGCTGCGCACAGGCGGGATGATGCTGTATTCCACCTGCACGTTCTCACCGGAGGAGAATGAGAAGACCATTGAATATTTATTGAAAGAATATCCGGAATTTACCATCTGCGAGATAGAGGGATACAAAGGGTTTGCACCGGGACGCCCTGAGGTGACAGAATCTGGGAATGAAGATTTGAAGAAAACAGTCCGCATCTTTCCCCACAAAATGAAAGGCGAGGGACATTTCCTGGCGCTTTTGAAAAAGGGAGAGGCCGGAAGCAATCATCCGGACGAACAGGAGAGCGGAGCGGACAGTGGAAATAGTGTAACTGTTTCTGAACGCAGGAGAGGTGGAAGACCGGGGAAGCTTCCGGCAGAACTGGAGGAATTCCTGGCCGGAATCAACAGGAAATTTGACGCCTCACGTGTCGAGATCCGCGGAGAGCGGGCTTATTATATGCCTGAGGATGTTCCGGATTTAAGCGGAATCCGTTTCTTGAGAACAGGTCTTTTCTTAGGAGAACTGAAAAAGAACCGTTTCGAGCCCAGCCAGGCGCTTGCCATGAATCTGAAAAAGGAGGAGTACTCCCTGACGCTTGATTTCCCGGCTGATGACGAACGGGTTCTTCGGTATTTAAAGGGGGAGACTCTGGATGTGGAGGATCTCTGTTCGCGTAAAGATAAGGGATGGTATCTTGTCTGTGTGGACGGATACCCGATGGGATTCGGGAAGCTTGGCGGTCAGATGCTGAAAAATAAGTATCTTCCGGGATGGCGGTGGCAGTCATCATGAAGCTGAGACTGGACAAATACTTATCGGAGATGGGACGCGGGACACGAAGCCAGGTGAAAAAGGAGATCGCCCGGGGCGCGGTCCTGGTAAATGGTATCCCGGCTAAACGTCCGGAGATGAAGATTGATACGGAGACAGATTGTGTGGAAATCAGCGGAGAGGCCGTATCTTATGAAAAATACCGTTATTATATGTTAAACAAGCCTGCGGGAGTGATCTCTGCCGCTCAGGACAAGAAGGAGCGCACGGTTGTGGACCTGCTGGAGAAAGAGAATGGAAACGGGCTTTTTCCTGTCGGAAGGCTGGACCGGGATACAGAAGGGCTTCTGCTGATCACAAACGACGGAGAACTCGCCCATCGTCTTCTCTCACCGAAAAAGCATGTGGACAAGCTCTATTTCGCGCGGGTCCGCGGCCGGGTGCAGGATGAAGACGCCGCGAAGTTCCGGCAGGGCCTGGACATCGGTGATGAGAAACTTACGATGCCTGCAATGCTCAAGATATTACAGGCCGGAGAGTGTTCTGAGGTGGAAGTTACGATTCAGGAAGGGCGCTTCCATCAGGTGAAACGGATGTTTCACGCGGTGGGGAAAGAAGTAACCTATCTGAAACGTCTGCGTATGGGTCCGCTTTCTCTGGACGAATCTCTCGCTCCGGGTGAGTACAGGAAGCTGACGCAGGAGGAAGTGGAAGCACTTAAGAACACGCAGGCATCTGATGAGCAGGAAAGGAAGCAGTTATCATGCTGAGAGGAAAGAAAGCAGTGATCTTTGATATGGACGGCTCTCTGGTTGATTCGATGTGGATCTGGCCGGAGGTGGACCGGATCTATATGGACAAGTACGGACTGACGGAACCGGAGACGTTTCATAAGGATATCGAAGGAATGAGTTATACAGAGACTGCGCAGTATTTTGTCGATACGTTTGACACACTGAACCGGACCGTGGAGCAGGTAAAGGAGGAGTGGCGTGATATGACCATTGAACTGTACGCCACAAAGGTGTTTCCAAAGCCCGGCGCCATGGAGTTCCTTGACAGGATGAAGAAGCAGGGGATTCTTCTCGGGATCGCTACGAGCAACAACCGGGAGATTGCGGACGCTGCGCTTAATGCCCGGGGCCTGACGGAATATTTTGATTCTGTCCGGACTTCCTGCGAGGTGGCGGCCGGGAAACCGGCGCCTGATGTATATCTGAAAGTGGCGGAGGATCTTCACATCAGGCCGGAGGAATGCCTGGTGTTTGAGGATATTCCAAACGGCATCCTGGCCGGGAAGAATGCGGGCATGGAAGTCTGTGCCGTGGACGATCCGTTCTCCAGGCCCGATGAATCAGAGAAGAAGCGGCTTGCCGACTATTTTATCCGGGATTTTTATGAAATATTAAACGGAACATATGAAAGATGCAAAGAGGACAGATAATGGAACAGCAGTTTTTACCGGTCAGCAGAGCGGATATGGAAGCACGGGGATGGGATCAGGTAGATTTCGTCTATATCATCGGGGACGGATATGTGGATCATCCGTCGTTCGGACATGCGGTGATCAGCAGGGTTCTCGAGTCCCGGGGATTTAAGGTCGGGATCATCTCCCAGCCGGACTGGAAGAATCCGGAGAGCGTCTCCGTGTTCGGAGAACCCAGGCTCGGTTTCCTCGTCTCCGCGGGAAATATGGACTCAATGGTAAATCATTACTCCGTGTCAAAGAAGCGGCGGAGGACTGACGCCTACACGCCGGGAGGCGAGATGGGGAAACGGCCGGATTACGCCTGTACTGTGTACGGCAATCTGATCCGGCAGACTTATAAAAAGACACCGGTTATCCTGGGAGGCATCGAGGCCAGTCTTCGGAGGATGGCGCACTATGATTACTGGTCTGACAGGCTCAAACGATCGGTGCTCCTTGATTCCGGGGCGGATATGATCTCCTATGGTATGGGAGAACGCTCGATTGTGGAGATTGCGGAAGCGCTGGATGCGGGAATCCCCGTAGAGGAGCTGACCTATATTGACGGCACTGTGGTGAAGGTGAAAGACCGGGAGAGAATCGGGGATGCAGAGTTCCTCCCTTCCTTTGAGGAGCTCAAGGCTGATAAAAGGAACTATGCGTCCAGCTTCTATACCCAGTATATCAATACGGACGCATTCAATGGGAAGAGGCTTGCGGAACCTTATTCAGAGCATCTCTTTGTCGTGCAGAATCCGCCTGCAAAGCCTCTCAGTACGATGGAGATGGACGATGTATACAGCCTTCCTTACACAAGGACATATCATCCGTCATACGAAGTGAAGGGCGGTATTCCGGCTATCTCGGAGATCCGTTTCAGCCTGATCAGCAGCAGGGGGTGCTTCGGCGGATGCAGCTTCTGTGCGCTTACCTTCCATCAGGGAAGAATCGTACAGGTCAGAAGTCATGAGTCTCTCATCCGGGAGGCGGAGCAGATCACCCAAGAGCCGGACTTCAAGGGATACATTCACGATGTGGGCGGGCCTACCGCCAATTTCCGCCACCCGTCCTGCAAGAAACAGATAGAGCACGGCGTGTGCAGAAACAGACAGTGCCTGTGGCCGAAGCCGTGTCCGAATCTGGATGCGGATCACAGCGACTATGTCAGCCTGCTGAAAAAACTGCGGGATATCCCCGGAGTGAAAAAGGTATTCATCCGCTCGGGTATCCGCTTTGACTATCTGCTGGCGGACAAAAAGCATGAGTTCTTGAAAGAACTCTGCGAGTATCATGTGAGCGGACAGCTCAAAGTTGCTCCCGAACATGTGGCAGATCCTGTGCTCGCCCTGATGGGGAAACCGAAGCGCAGCGTGTACGATGAGTTCACCCGCCAGTTTGGGAAGATGAATGAGCGGATCGGGAAGAAGCAGTATCTTGTTCCCTACCTGATGTCCTCTCATCCCGGTTCTACGCTGAAAGAGGCGGTTGAACTGGCGGAATACTGCAGGGATCTCGGTTATATGCCGGAGCAGGTGCAGGATTTCTATCCGACGCCCTCCACCCTGTCGACATGTATGTACTATACCGGACTGGACCCGCGGACAATGAAACCGGTATATGTGCCGAAAAATCCGCATGAAAAGGCGATGCAGAGGGCGTTGATCCAGTACCGGAATCCGAAGCTCTATGATCTGGTTTACGAAGCGTTGGAGAAAGCGGGGCGCATGGATCTCATCGGATACGGGCCAAAATGCCTGATCCGTCCGCGGGGAGGGCGAGGGGGAAATGCCGCTTCGGAGGGCCGCTTAGGCACAGCGGCAGGAAGAACCGCTGCAAAAGCTTCGCAAAGCAAGCCACGGAAGAAAAAAACAATCCGCAATGTACATAAGAAAAAGTGATCTGAAAAGAGGTGCAATCATATGAGAATCGCAGTTGTAACAGGGGCCTCATCCGGGATGGGGCGGGAGTTTGTCATGCAGCTTGGATACTTTTACCGGAATCTGGACGAGATCTGGGTGATCGCCCGCCGTAAGGAGCGGCTGGAGCTTTTAAACGAGGAGAGTCGTGTTCCTTTAAGGATCTTTGTCGGAGATCTGATGAAGAAACCGGTCTATAAGGAGTACCACAGGACGCTCAGGGAGCTTTCCCCCGACGTGCGTATGCTGGTCAATGCAGCCGGGTTCGGAAAATCCGGGACATTTTCTGATATTGCGGAGGATGGCCGGAAGATTCAGACAGATATGGTGGATCTGAACTGCCGTGCACTGACGCGGATGACACAGATGACGCTTCCCTATATGGGATGTGGCAGCCGGATCATAAATCTGGCCTCAGCAGCCGCATTCTGTCCGCAGCCGGGATTCGCGGTCTACGCTGCCACCAAATCCTATGTTTTAAGCTTCTCCCGGGCGCTGGGAGCAGAGCTCAAATACCGGGGCATCTCTGTCACGGCAGTATGCCCGGGGCCTGTAAACACAGAGTTTTTCGACGTCAGCGGGCCGCTTACAAGTCCGCTTAAGAAGCTGACCCTTGCCAGACCGTCCAGGGTAGTCCACAGAGCGTTAAAGGACAGCAGAAAAAGGAAAAGCCTGTCCGTCTATGGCGCCGCGATGAAAACGGTACGTCTGGGGACGAAGCTGATCCCCCACAGCCTGATCCTGCAGGCAGAAGAATTCATGACAGAATAGCATATGGCTGAACAGAGGAGTTAATAACAGAATGAAGAAAGTACAAAAAGGCACGCCAGGTTATCTGGATTATAAGAAAAAAGTTGAGATCATACGGACTGTCGTCTACTTTGGCATCGTAGCGGCGATCTTTTTCCTGGGATATTTTCAGACCGGGACAAGGCTGAATCTCCTGACTGTAGTGGCGATCCTCGGGTGTCTTCCGGCATCCAAGGCGCTGGTGGGAGTCATTACCCGTTTCCCTTACAAGTCCATAGATCCGAAACTGGCAGAGGAGATCGAAAGCAAGACCGGGCACCTGACTGCTGCCTATGATATGGTGATCACCAGCAGAGAGCACATTATGCCGCTGGACTGCATCGTGATCTCCGGCCACAACATCTTCGGCTACACGCACTACAGCAAGGTGGATGTGAAAGAACTGGCAAACCATATTTCGGCGAATTTAAAAGAAAATAAGTATTCCGGCCTGAAGGTCCGGATTCTGAATGAATATCGTCCTTTTATCACAAGGGCGGAGGGGCTTGACAATATCGCCGCCGTAGAGAAAGAGGACACGAAAGCACTGGAAGAGGAAGTGAGGGCACTGATCCTCACCCTGTCCATGTAGCGGCAGACCGAATTAGAAAGTGAGCAGACATCTGTTATGAAAGAACTGACTATCCGCCCGAACGAAGCAGGCCAGCGCCTGGACAAATTTCTCGGGAAATATATGGATCTTGCTCCGAAGAGCTTTTTCTATAAGATGCTCCGGAAGAAAAACATCACTCTGAACGGGAAGAAAGCCGCCGGCAATGAAATGCTCTCCGTGGGGGATACGGTGAAACTGTTTCTGTCGGATGATACGATCGACAAGTTTTCTTCCTTCCGGGCATCGGACGCGTCACAGAAAAATGCAGCGCCGGGATCTGGGAAATTACCGAAGCGGCCGAAACCGGAAAACGGACAGCTTGACATATTATATGAGGATGCGCATACAATTTTTATAAACAAGCCTGTGGGAATGCTCTCCCAGAAGGCATCTCCCGGAGACGTCTCCCTCGTGGAGTATCTGACCGCCTATCTTCTGGATTCGGGACAGATCACCCGCGACGAGCTTAGGACGTTCCACCCTGCCGTATGCAACCGGCTGGACCGGAATACAAGCGGCATTGTCGCAGCAGGGAAGACTCTTGGGGCATTGCAGGAGCTGGGAAAGATGTTCCGGGAGAGGAGCATGAAAAAATATTACCTCTGTCTCGTAAACGGGATTCTTACCGATGAAAAACGGATCAGCGGATGGCTTGTAAAAGATGAAAGGAAAAACCGGGTTACGGTGATGCAGGAAGAGATAAAAGGTTCTGCACGGATTGAGACGGAGTACCATCCGCTCAAGACCGGGGACGGCGTGACCCTGCTCGAGGTGCATCTGATTACGGGACGTACCCACCAGATTCGTGCACATCTGGCCTCGGAAGGGCATCCTATTATCGGGGACTACAAATACGGAAACCGGGCAATAAACGACAGTTACCGGAAGAACTGGGGGCTTTCCTCCCAGCTTCTCCATGCGGCCAGACTGTGTATCCCGGACTGTACGGGCCGGGGGGCAGCGCTTGCCGGGATTTCCGGGATGGAGATCACAGCGCCGCTTCCGCCGCTTTTTGAGAAAATATGCAGGGATAAAGGAGTGAAGACAGGATGGCGACATGGAATTCAAGAGGACTGAGAGGCTCCACCCTGGAGGAGTTCGTCAACCGGACGAACGACAGATACTCGGAGATGGGACTGGCGTTGATCCAGAAGATCCCGACTCCGATCACTCCTGTTCAGATCGATCAGGAGCACCGTCATATTACCCTGGCTTATTTTGACAAGGCCAGTACCGTGGACTATATCGGAGCAGTGCAGGGAATCCCGCTCTGCTTTGACGCAAAGGAATGCCGGGCAGACACCTTCCCGCTCCAGAACGTGCACGAACACCAGATGGAATTTATGAGAAAGTTTGAAAAACAGGGCGGAATCGCCTTTTTTCTCATTTATTACAGTACACGGAATGAGCTCTACTATATGCGATACGAACAGATCCGGAAATTCTGGGACCGGGCTGCCGCCGGAGGGCGCAAGAGC
The DNA here is from genome assembly GCA_019420405.1 of Clostridiales bacterium. GTDB lineage: Bacteria > Bacillota > Clostridia > Lachnospirales > Lachnospiraceae > Mediterraneibacter. Next base: position 7,668 of record JAHZHF010000042.1, on the reverse strand, counting down.
ATACGGTATGACGAACTGGAACCCGGCTGGTTCATGGAGCTGAAAAACGGCTATTTCGTGCCGTACCTGGAGGCCGTGCAGAAAGACCTGGATCTGAGGTAGTTGCGGAAAGGGATTGACAGAAGAAAAGAAACTCCGTATAATATCAGAGAAATTTAATGCATTAGCACATTAAAGTGAAAGGGGCATCTTATGGAACAGAAACTTCATACTCCGGAAGGAGTCAGGGATATCTACGGCAGAGAATGTGAATCAAAACTTGCAATTCAGAAAAAGCTTGAAACAGTACTGCATCTGTATGGATATCAGGACATACAGACGCCCACCTATGAATATTACGATGTTTTCCGCAAGGAGATCGGCTCTGCCACAACGCAGGAGCTGTACAAATTTTTTGACCGGGACGGTAATATCCTGTCTCTGCGTCCGGATATCACCCCCTCGGTTGCAAGGGCGGCAGCCACGCTCTTTGAGGAGGAAGATTTCCCGGTCCGTCTCTGTTATGCGGGGAATACATTCATCAACCATTCGAGTTATCAGGGACGCTTAAAGGAGAATACCCAGCTCGGAGCCGAGCTGATCGGACTGGACTCCATCGAAGCGGACGCGGAGCTGGTCGCCATGGTTGCGGACAGTTTAAAGAAAGTCGGGTTAAAAGAATTTCAGATCAGCGTAGGTCATGCCGACTTTATCCAGAGTCTTCTGGACGCGGCTGATCTGAATGAGGAACAGAGCGGGGAAGTCCGCACCCTGATTACAAACCGGAATTTCTTTGGCGTCGATGAGCTCCTCGAGGGATGCAGCGTCAAGAAGAACGTCCGGGATTCCTTCCGGCTTCTCCCCGAACTGACCGGAGGCGAGGAGATCCTGGAGCAGGCACTGAAAGCAGCTCCCGACGCGAGGGCACGCCGGGCGGTAGTGCGGCTGCAGCAGATTTACCGGCTGCTTAAACTGTACGGCGCCGCGGATCATATTATATTTGATATGAGCATGAGCGGAACTTACGGATATTATACCGGAATCATTTTCCGGGCGTATACATACGGAACCGGAGACGCGGTTGTCCGCGGAGGAAGGTATGACCATCTTCTGGAGAAATTCGGAAAGAACACACCTTCCATCGGTTTCGCCGTAATTCTGGATGAGCTGATGAGCGCGCTCAGACGCCAGAACATCCCGGTTCAGCCGATCCAGAGAAATCTCATCGTCTACACGGAGGCCACAGAGGCGGGGGCGATCCGTCTGGCCTTAAATTTCCGTGAAAAGGGACGGAATATTGAACTGATCAAGAGGGAGCCCGAGGAGGAACGTGAGAAATACGAGGCTTATGCCAGACGCAGGTCAGCCGCGGCTCTTCTGTATCTGAGAGACGACCACAAGATCGAGATGGTCAATCTCATAAACGGCGAAGAGAAGACCGTGGACACTGCGAAGAAACCGGACTAAAGGAGCGTATGGCATATGAGATATCTTACATTTGCCCTCACAAAGGGGCGCCTTGCAAATAAAACACTGGAGATGCTGGAAAATCTCGGAATCACATGTGATGAGATGAAGGATAAGGATTCCAGGAAGCTGATCTTTACCAATGAAGAACTGAAACTGAAATTTTTCCTGGCGAAAGGGCCGGACGTTCCGACCTACGTGGAGTACGGAGCGGCGGATATCGGCGTCGTGGGGAAGGATACGATCATTGAGGAAGGACGAAAGGTACACGAAGTTCTGGATCTTGGATTCGGAAAATGCCGGATGTGTGTCTGCGGGTATGAGAAGACTGCGGAACTTTTAAAGCACCGGGAGCTGATCCGCGTGGCCACAAAGTATCCGAAAATCGCCAAGGACTATTTCTACAACAAGCGGCATCAGACTGTGGAAATCATCAAGATGAACGGTTCCATCGAACTGGCGCCCATCGTCGGACTCTCGGAGGTGATCGTGGATATTGTGGAGACAGGTTCCACGCTGCGCGAGAACGGCCTTGTCGTTCTGGAGGAAGTGTGTCCCCTGTCCGCGCGCATGATCGTCAATCCGGTCAGCCTGAGGATGGAAAACGACAGGATCAGAAAACTGATCAATGACCTTAAGAATCTTCTGCGGGAGGAATAACTATGCGAATCGAGAAACTGGATCAGAATACGAAGAAAAATCTTCTGGAGGATCTGTTAAAGCGCAGCCCCAACAGCTACGGACAGTATGAGAGCAGAGTCCGGGAGATCTTAGACGATATAAAGGAAAGAAGAGACGAGGCTCTGTTTGATTATACAGAGCGGTTTGACGGATTCCGGACGGATGCGGATACCATACGCGTGACAGAAGAAGAGATCCGGGAGGCCTATGAGCTGGTGGATGACTCTCTGGTCGGGATCATCCGGAAGTCACTGAAAAATATTGAATCTTACCATGCAAAACAGATGCAGTACAGCTGGTTTGACAGCAAACCGGACGGCACGATTCTGGGACAGAAGGTGACCGCCCTTCACCGGGTCGGAGTCTATGTGCCCGGAGGGAAGGCTGCATATCCGTCCTCTGTGCTCATGAATGTTATGCCCGCGAAGGTGGCGGGAGTGGACGAAATTGTCATGACGACTCCGCCGGGAAAGGACGGGAAAGTGACGCCTACAACGCTTGTGGCTGCAAAGGAAGCAGGTGTAGACGTGATTTATAAAGCAGGCGGCGCTCAGGCCATCGGCGCCCTTGCGTACGGCACGGAGAGCATTCCGAAAGTGGACAAGATCGTGGGTCCGGGAAATATTTACGTGGCGCTTGCCAAAAAGGCGGTTTACGGCCATGTAAGCATCGATTCCATCGCAGGTCCCAGCGAGATCCTCGTTCTGGCGGATGAGACGGCGAACCCGCGCTATGTTGCGGCAGACCTGCTCTCCCAGGCGGAACACGACGAGCTGGCAAGTGCGATTCTGGTCACAACCAGCATGGAGCTGGCAGAGAAGGTCTCAGACTGGACGGACACCTTTATCAAAGAGCTCTCCAGAGGCGAGATTATCCGGAAATCGCTGGATAATTACGGCCATATCCTTGTGGCTGAAACACTTGACGACGCGATTGAGGCGGCAAACGAGATTGCGTCCGAGCATCTGGAGATCGTGACGGCCAATCCCTTTGAAGTGATGACGCAGATCCGCAACGCGGGGGCAATTTTCCTCGGGGAATACTCAAGCGAGCCCCTGGGTGATTACTTCGCAGGGCCGAACCACGTGCTTCCCACCAACGGGACCGCCAAGTTTTTCTCCCCGCTGTCCGTGGATGATTTCATCAAGAAATCCAGCATCATTTCCTACTCAAGGGACGCGCTGGAGAAGATACACACGGATATTGAGAAGTTTGCGGAAGCAGAGCGCCTGACCGCCCATGCGAATTCCATCCGTGTGCGGTTCGACGGGAAAGAATAAGGAGCGGATAAACATGGAGAACAGGATCGGTACTTGTACAAGGAAAACAAAAGAGACAGATATCACGCTGACCATCAATCTGGACGGCCAGGGAAAGAATCAGATCGATACGGGAATTCCGTTTTTCGATCATATGCTGGACGGATTTGCCCGCCACGGACTTTTTGATCTGGATGTGAAAGTAAAGGGCGATATCGATGTGGACAGCCATCATACCATTGAGGACACGGGAATCGTGCTGGGACAAGCTGTTTTAAACGCGCTGGGAACAAAAGCCGGAATAAAACGATACGGATATTTTATTCTTCCCATGGACGAGACACTGGCTCTGGCGGCTGTGGATCTGTCCGGACGTCCGTATCTGAAATATCAGGCGGATTTCACCGTGCCGCGCCTCGGGACGATGGATACAGAAATGGTACGGGAATTCTTTTATGCCGTTTCTTACAGCGCTGCCATGAACCTTCATCTTAAGATTCTGGAGGAAGGGAATAATCATCATATGGCGGAGGCGCTGTTTAAAGTGTTCGGGAAATCCCTTGACATGGCCGTTTCCCCTGAACCGCGGATAAAAGACGTGTGGTCCACAAAGGGATCATTATAAGAAGAAGGAGATAAGATACACATGAGCTATAAAAGACTGACCCCGTGCATTTTCATCGCTGCCGGAAAGGCCGTGACGTGGTTTGATGACAGAACCGTTCTCTCTGACGACGTTGTGGCTCTGGCAAAACATTACTGTGAGAAAGGCGCAGATGAACTGATCGTATTCGATCTCTCAGATGCAGACGAGGAGCACGAGGAATCGATCAATCTCATCCGGAAGATCAGCCGGGTGATCACCGTTCCCATGATTGCCGGCGGAAATATCCGCAGAGCGGAGGATGTCAAAAAATTCCTCTATGCGGGAGCAAAACGCGCTGTTTTGAATTTTTCAAAGCCTCTTTCGATTGAACTGATTGAAGAAGTATCCAAGCGGTTTGGAAAAGAGAGAATCGCCGTATCTCTCAACGACTTTGACACGCTGTTCAAACAGCAGCATCTGATCGAAGCATTCTGCACAGAAATAGTGTTCATGCACAGGCTGGACTTAAATTCCGTAGTCAATGTAACGGAGATTCCCTGTGTTGTTCTGACGGATACGATGGAACAGAGCGAGATCCTGCGCATCTTAAAAAGCAGCGGTGTAAAAGGGGTATCCGGACGTTTTATCAGCAGCCTGAATATGGATTTTAATGAATTTAAGGATATCTGCACTGATGCCGGAATACAAATGACCTCTTTTGAAAGCATGATTGATTTTTCGGAATTTAAGCTGAACGAGGCCGGACTGATTCCGGTGATTGTTCAGGATTACCGCACAAATGAAGTCCTGATGATGGCCTATATGAACGAGGAAGCATTTGAAAACACGGTTAAAACCGGAAGGATGACATATTACAGCCGAAGCAGACAGTGCCAGTGGGTGAAGGGCGAGACATCCGGCCATTACCAGTATGTGAAATCCATTGCCGCAGACTGTGATAAGGATACCCTGTTGGCGAAAGTGGAGCAGATCGGAGCGGCCTGCCACACCGGAAACCGCTCCTGTTTCTACACGACGATCGTCGGGACGGACTACGATTCAAAGAACCCCCATCAGGTGTTCGAGTCGGTCTACAACACGATCCTGGACCGCAGAGAGAACCCGAAGGAAGGCTCCTACACGAACTATCTGTTCGAAAAGGGTCTGGACAAGATCTTAAAGAAAGTGGGAGAGGAGGCGACAGAGATCGTCATTGCCGCCAAAAATCCAAACCCGGAGGAAGTCAAGTACGAGATCGCCGATTTCCTGTACCACGCAATGGTACTTATGGCAGAGCGGGGCGTGACCTGGGACGACATCACGCAGGAGCTCGCAGAACGGTAGTACTCAGCTTTTCTCCGCCGCCCGACGGAACAGAATCCACGTGCTGATAAAGTAGCATGCAAGCAGTACGCCCAGTACGCAGACTGTAGACAAGATCTGTATGCCCAGCACGCCGGAAGCAATGTAGGCGTCAATTTCGGCGGACACTGACTGAATAAAGTAAGCGGACATTACGCCTGATACAAGGAGCGCCGCGGTGACCGGAAGGCCGAACCAGACTCCCAGCAGTCTGAGTACGAGCCTTCCGATATTTTTCTCCTCCACGCCCAGTTTGCGGAGGACAGAGAAACGGTATCGGTACTGCCTGGCGTCGAGAAGCTGCTGCAGGGAGATTGAAGATGTGGTTGAGTGGAGAAAAAAGGGATAAATTATGAGTAAAGAGTTATCAGAAATGACACTGGAAGAACTGTGGGAGCTTTTCCCGATCATACTGACCGAACATCGGGAAATATGGAGCAGCTGGTATAATCAGGAGGAAGAAGCGCTTAAAAAGCTCCTGCCTTCCGGAAGTGTGGCCCGGATCAGCCATGTAGGGAGCACCGCCATACCGGGAATATGGGCGAAACCGATCATAGATATCCTCGTAGAGTTGAAAGATGGACATGATCGTGATATGGAACAGATCTCGGAGCTGCTGTGCCGGACGGGATGGATCTGCATGAGCCGCGGCGAACATAGAATGTCGTTTAATAAAGGGTATACGGCACATGGGTTTGCAGAAAAAGTGTTTCATCTTCACTTACGATATGAGGGCGATAATGATGAGCTGTATTTCAGGGATTATCTGCTCAAACATCCGGAAACCGCAAAAGCATACGAAACTCTCAAACTGAGGCTCTGGAAACAATATGAACATGACCGGGATGCGTATACAGATGCGAAAACCGATTTTGTCAAAAAGTATACAGAAGAGGCAAGAAAACAAAAAAAGCTTTATCTGATCGGAGGGCCTATGGGCGTTGGGAAAACAACTACAGGACAGGCTTTGAAAAAGGCACTCGACCGCTGTGTGTTTCTTGATGGAGACTGGTGCTGGGATATGGACCCCTTCCAGGTGACGCCGGAGACAAAAGAGATGGTGCTTGAAAATATCTGCACGCTTCTGAATAATTATCTCCGGTGTACGGCATATGAAAATGTTGTTTTCTGCTGGGTTATGCATGAGCAGGCGATTATAGACGAAATCATGTCACGCCTGAATCACACACAGCATTGCAAAATCATTAAACTGTCCCTTGTCTGCTCGGAGGATGCGCTCAGAAGCCGTCTGGAAAAAGATATTGCGTCAGGACTGCGGGAAGAGGATGTCAGAGCGCGGAGCCTGATGTACCTTCCGCTGTATAACGGATTGGATACTGTGAAAATAGATGTTTCAGGGAAAAGTACAGAACAGATCGTAAAGGAAATTCAGGAGAAAAGCATATGAAAAAAATATTATTAGTATCTATGATGCACAATGTAACGGAACTGGTAAAGGAGATCGAGCCGGAGCTGCCGGGAAAAACAGTGACCTATATTCCGACTGCCGGAATAGCGGAAGAAATAGAGGGAATGGCCGATGACTATCAGGCTGTTCTGGTGGAAAATGATACAGTAAAAATATACGGTGCAGAACGGAAATGACAGCGGAGGGAACTGATGGATATCAGGAAAATCAAAGAAAATAAAAAGAAGTATCTGGATCTTCTTCTGCTGGCGGATGAGCAGGAGGAGATGATCGACCGCTATCTGGAAAGAGGCACTCTGTATGTTCTAGAAGATAAATTCCCCCGAGAAGCAGGAGGAACAGTGACAAAAACTTGTGCTGTATGTGTCGTGACAGATGAGGGAGAAGGAATTCTGGAAATCAAAAATCTGGCTGTCAGTCCAAAGATGCAGAAGCGTGGATGGGGCCGGTATATGATACAGTTTGTAGAAGAGACATATCGGGATCAGTTTGAGATCTTGCAGGTGGGAACCGGAGACAGCCCGGCGACGGTTCCATTCTATGAGAAGTGTGGATTCCACAGGTCGCATGTAGTCAGAAATTTCTTTACAGATCACTATGATCATCCGATTTATGAATGTGGGAGACAGCTTGTCGATATGGTGTATTTGAGGAAAGAATTACATGATGACAGTTCAGCTATTTAGTTCATCAACACTTTTATTCAGAAACGTCCGGAAGCAGGGCAGATATTTTGTGAAACGTATTCTGAGGAAGGAGACAGCCGTTCGATGTTCCGTTCCAGAATCCGGAAAATCTAACAGGCCGAAGAGATGTTTAAGTGCAAAGCGGCGCTCCGGTTAACTCGCTTCGCTCAGACAAGCCCTGCGCGCCGCTTAACAACATCTCTCCTCCCTTAAGATTTT
>JAHZHF010000041.1 GCA_019420405.1 Clostridiales bacterium | reverse complement strand
CGGTACTTTGTAGTTTCCCTTATTCCCTGGAGCGAAGCCCTGAGCCGTCCTCCATTCCCGCAGAATACGTCTTGGTAAAGGCTCTGTTTTCGGATGTTTTGCAAAAGGACGTTAATGAACTAAATAGCAGAACTATTATGAGTGAGAGGAGATTAACTATGTTAGGAGGACATCTTCTGCATGGAGGAGACTATAACCCGGAGCAGTGGCTTGACTGCCCGGAGATACTGGAAGAAGATATCAGGCTGATGAAAGATGCGGGAGTCAACTGTGTGACACTGGGGGTATTTTCCTGGGCAGTGCTGGAACCGGAAGAGGGTGTCTATGACTTTGACTGGCTGGAGAAAATTATCAACAATCTGGGCAATGCCAAAATTCAGGTGATTCTCGCGACTCCGACAGGAGCACTGCCGCACTGGCTTACGCAGAAATACCCGGAAGTGATGCAGACCGGAGCGGATGGCAGGAGAAACCTGCCGGGCAGACGCCACAATTTCTGCTATACTTCTCCTGTGATGAGGGAGAAGGCTGCGGCGCTCGATGAGGCGCTCTCACAGAGATTTGGCAGAAAAGAGAATGTGATTCTCTGGCATATTTCAAATGAACTGGCGGGAAACTTCGGAGACGGCGCGTGCCACTGTGAATACTGCCAGAAAGCGTTCAGGGAATGGCTGAAGACGCGCTACGGTACTTTGGATAAATTGAATCAAGCCTGGTGGGGGCGTTTCTGGAGCCATGTCTATACGGAGTGGGAGCAGATACACAGTCCTGTCCCGCACGGAGAATGTACCGTGACCGGCCTGGAGACCGACTGGCGCAGGTTTGTTACAGAGCAGATCAGCGATTTTTGCGGCCTGGAGATACGGGCTGTGCGGAGACACTCGGATCTTCCGGCGACTGCAAACTTTATGGATACATTTAAAAATATCGATTATAACAGGCTGCAGAAAGAGCTGGATATTGTATCCTGGGACAGCTATCCGTTCTGGCACAGAGAGAAGGATGAGGTTCCAGCAGCGGTTCAGGCGGCGTTCAATCACAGCATGATGCGCAGTATGAAGAAAAAGCCTTTTCTTCTCATGGAGAGCACACCATCTGTTATCAACTGGCGCAATAATAATCCGGTGAAACGTCCGGGAATGCACATGCTGTCCTCCATGCAGGCTGTTGCCCACGGATCGGACTCTGTACAGTATTTTCAGTGGAGAAAGGGGCGCGGCTCCTATGAAAAATTTCATGGCGCTGTACTGGACCACAAAAACGGTTCTGATACGCGCACATTTCGTGATGTGGCAGAAGTCGGAGCGCGTCTGCCAGGTCTTGACCAGGTGCTGGATGGGACGGTGAACCGCCCGAGAGCAGCGGTGATCTTTGACTGGGAGAACTGGTGGGCTGTCGAGGATATTACGGGTCCCAGACTGGACCTGGATTATCCGGCGTGTGTGATCAGGCATTACCGTGCATTCTGGGAAAAAGGAATTGAAGCGGATATTGTGGATATGGATGCAGATTTGTCCGGTTATGATCTGGTATCTGCACCACTCAACTATATGTACAAGCCGGGCTGGGCGGAGAAAGTGAGGGCATTTGTCAATGCCGGGGGAAAATTTGTCACCACGTATTTCAGCGGCATGGCGGATGAGACAGATCTGTGCTTTACCGGACAGCATCCTCTGGCGGATGTTCTGGGGCTTGAGCAGGAGGAAATCGATGCTCCATCGGACGAATTCGAAAATCACTTTACTTACAAGGGGAAAAAATATCCGGCATGGAAGATGTGTGAGATCGTCCACGCGAAAGAAACTGCGGAAGTGATTTCTTCTTATAAATGTGACTTCTATGCAGGATTCCCTGTGGTGGTGCGCAATTCGTACGGAGCGGGGGAGGCGTATTATCTGGCGGCAGAGTCGGACATGGGGTTCCTGCGTGTGTTCTATTCAGATATATTTGCGCGGGCCGGACTTGAAAATCCTCTCGGTACAGATCTTCCCTACGGCGTAACGGTGACAGAAAGATCCGGAGCGGACGGAAAACGAGCTGTGTTTGTCATGAATTTCAGAAATGAACCGGTGACGGTTAGCGGAATCGGAATGTGGACGGACGCGGAAGACGGTACGGTCTGTGACGGACAACTGGAACTGAAGGCGTTTGAGTGCGCTGTTCTGGTGTAAAGGTATCTATATAAAGGTTATTTTTGAGACAAAATGTTTAATGACATTATTGCCTGTTATAGAAAAGCAGATGGCTGCCCGGTTATTGTCAGGCAGCCTTTTGCTCAATTTCAGGTTTTGTGTCAGTATACCGGTTTATGCAGTCTCTCTCCTCCTGCGGAGCAGATATCCCGCAACCATTACAACAATCAGAATCAGTCCCCAGACAAAAGTCTTGATATAAGAATTGACTCTTAAGATATTGAAAGAGCTTGAAACGATCTGCAGGACAAGAATCGCCATCACAACACCGGAGACCTTCCCTTTCCCGCCGTCAGGAGAAGTGCCGCCCAGGACGGCGATCAGAAGCGTGAGAAGAGTGTAAGTGTTGCCGTAGTCGGATTTTGCGGAGTTGTAATGGGAGATCATGATAATTCCGCAGATGCTTCCGAGCAGTCCGGAGAGCATATAGGTCTTGAAGATTACTTTCAGGTTATTGATACCAGAGTAGCGGGATGCTTTATCGTTGCACCCATAGTAGCATAGCTCGCGTCCGTATACAGTCTGATTCAGGATGTAGGACATAACGGCTGCGACTGCGATGAAAATAATGAGTACGATTGGAATTCCTGCAATGGTGCCGTTTGCAATCATGCTGATGCCATCCGGAAGCCCTGTCAGCGCGGGCCCTTTTGTGATCGCAAGTCCAATTCCGGTGTAAAGCTGCAGACCGCACAGCGTCACGAGCATGGGAGGGATTTTTAAGACTCCGATGAAGAAGCTGTTTATCATGCCGCAGACAATTCCGGTAATCAGTGCAGTGATCATGCCGACGGCAATTCCGGAAGTACCGGAGATGCTGGTCATACACACGGTAGCCAGAATGCCGGACAGATTGGCGATGCCTACGAGGGAAAGATCGATCCCTCCTGCCATCATACAGATCGTCATTCCGATCGCCATGATGCCGTACTCGGGGAACTGTATACACATGCCCTGGAGGTTTGTGATGCCGAGGAACTGTTTGGGAGATAGAATCCCCATTACAATGAAGATGACCAGGGCAAGCAGGAAGAGTGACAGCGTGTTTTTATCTCTTGTTTTTATCCAGTTTTTCATATTTTTTTCTGCCTCCTTGCTGCTTTTGAACCGTATTTTTCACGAAGTGCTGTGATAGAAGTTCCGAGGACGATGACAAGCCCTACCATAAACGTCTGGAAGTGAGAAGGTACGCCCAGCATGATCAGGTTGTTTTCTACTAATGCGATCAGCCCTACACCCAGTACGGTTCCGATTACAGTACCGTACCCTCCGGTAATTTTCGTTCCGCCGATGACAACTGCTGCAATCACCATCATTTCGTCACCCATGAGAACCTGGGGATTGGCCTGCCGCATGAGAATGACGTAGATGAGCCCTCCAATTCCCGCGAATAATCCGGAGAACCCGTATACACAGTATTTGATCCGGTCCACATTAAAACCGGCAATTCTGGCTGCGTTCTCGTCGCCGCCTGTTGCATAGATACCACGGCCGAGCACGGTATAACGCAGAACAAAAAATACTGCAATACAGAGGATGACCGGGACAAGGATAAAACTGGTTAGAGAATAAGAAATTCCCTGATCGTTCACGTAGGTAAAAAGGAAAGCTCTGGATAGTTTATCCATACCGTCCGGAAGTGAGGAAAGCTCTCTCGTGCCGAGAAAAGCCAGTGTTCCTCCGTTGATTACGCTGCTCATACCGAGGGTGGCGATCAGTGGGGGGATCTTGCATCTTACAATAAGGAGGCCGTTTATGATTCCGCAGGCAAGACCGATGGCGCCCGCCATCAGGAACAGAAGAACTACATTGTTGATGTCCATGGTGACGGCCAGCTTAGCTGTAGCATAAAGCGACAGAGAGGCGACAGCGGGAAATGAAACATCAATGCCTCCGGAGATAATGATGACCATTTCACACATTGCAAAGATCAGTGTTACGAGCATGGCACGCAGAAGAGTGATTCCGGTGGAAATATCCAGGAATGCTGAATTTTTTATACTGATCAATATGCAGAGTACAAGAATGATATATGTAACAATCGCTTCATTGCGGGTTGCAGTTTTTAATACTTTCTGTTTCATTTTGAGCCTCCCAACATTTTCTGCAGCTTTGGCTCGTCCAGTTCGGTGGAGTCTGCAAGGCCCAGGGCCCGCCCTTTGCGGATTACCAGTATTTTACTGCAGTTTTGAAGTATTTCCTGAAGATCGTCAGAGATAATGATGATCCCTACTCCGTCGTTTGCAAGGCCGTGCAGGATCTCATGGATATCTGCCTTGGCGCCAACATCCACTCCTACGGTGGGGCCGTTCAGGATAAGCAGGTCGGGATTGGTGTTGAGCCATTTGGCAATGACTATTTTCTGCGCGTTTCCTCCGGAAAGTGTCCGGATCGCGACCTCCGGGGAGCTGGCCACACATCCGAGACGTTTGATCCAGTCTACTGTAGATGCGAGCATTCCCTTTCGGTTTATCCGGTGGCTGGTTTTATATTTTTTCAGTGAAGCGGCCACGGTATTGTCGCAGATAGAACGGTCGAGAAAAAGCCCTTCGGTCAGACGGTCTTCCGGGACATACGCAATCTTGCTGCGCACAGCGTCCTGGACAGAACGTATGGAGAGTTCCTTTCCTTTAAGAGTTACGCTTCCGCTGTCAATTCGCTTGAGTCCGAAGAGAGCCTCGCCGATCTCGCTTCGCCCGGAACCGAGCAGTCCGGTGATTCCGAGAATGTCGCCTTTGGAGAGCTCGAAGCTGATATCTTCAAAAGCGCCTGTGCTGGACAGCCCGCTTACCTTAAGGATTTTTTCACCGCTGTGTTCCGGATGATATACTGTGTTTTTAAGCTCGCGTCCGGTCATGCACATAACAAAACGTTCATTTGTGAATTCGTTTAAAGTTCCGTTTGCGACATTTTCTCCGTTTCGGAGAATAGTCAGCCTGTCTGCGATCTCATAGATTTCATTCAGTTTGTGATTGACAAGTATAATAGCCATGCCTCTCTCCCGAAGTCTGCGCAGAATCTTATAAAGCATTGAGATTTCTTTTGTGGTCAGCGCGGTTGTGGGTTCATCCAGGATGAGGATTTTTGCATCGTTGATAATAGCGCGGCAAATCGCTACCATTTGTTTGTCTGCCACGGGGAGAGTGCCTACGACTGCTTCGGGATCCATTTGTGCTCCGATCTGTTTCATACCCTCCAGAGCGGTCTTTTCGGCCTCTTTCCAGTTGATTGCTTTTTTCTTTTCCATCAGGATTTTATTCATCGCGATATTTTCTGCGACAGTCAGGTTGGGAAATACGGCGAAATCCTGATAGATTACCTGTATTCCCTTTTCTATGGACTTAATCGGGGTGAGCGCCTCCTCTTTCTGCCCGTCGATGTAAATTTCTCCCGAGGTTTTCTGGTAAGCTCCGGAGATGATTTTGATCAGAGTAGATTTCCCGCATCCGTTTTCTCCGGCCAGGCAGTGAATTTCGCCGGGATAAATTATGAGGTTTACATTTTTCAGCGCTTTTACTCCCCCGAACGATTTTTGAATATTTTTAAGTTCGAGTATTGGTTTTTTCATAGGATCCTCTCATTTCCGATTCTATATGAGAGGAGGCAGACGGAGCGGGACTCCGCCCGTCTGCCTCCTTTTGTACGGTGCTGCGATGTCGGTTCGTGTTCCTGCAAACGGAAACAGTTAGAAATCATATGCGGGATCGTCTACGTTATCGCTTGTCACCTCAATCCAGGCTTGTCCCTGTAATACGTTTCCTTCAAGAGACATTTCGGTATAGCCTTCTACGCCGAGATCGATTCCGTCCGTGATTTCTTCACCGTCCAGAACCTTTACGGCCAGCTCGATCAGAGCTTTTCCGGCGAGAGCTGGATCCCAGAAGGTGATCATGTCAATTGTGCCGTTTGTTACGTAATCACCTGCGTTTGATACAAGTCCGGTTCCCACGATCTTTACCTGACCGGCGAGACCGAGTTCTTCCACTGCCAGAGCGGCGCCGGAAGCGTCTGTCATGGAGCAGCCCATGATGGCGTTGATGTTCGGATTGGCGGTCAAAGCTTCTTTGACTTTTTCATAAGCGGTGGACTGGTCGTCTTTGGATTCGATTAAGTCACCGTACATTGTAAGACCGGGATAGTTTTCGGCAGCATATTCCTGAGCGGCTGTCGTCCATTCGATATGGGATGCACTTGTCAGGCCGGATACGAGCTGGATATACTCTCCTTCCCCGCCGGTAGCCTCGCCCAGAGCTTCCATAAGGCGTTCGCCATATGCTGCATTGTTGAATGCCTCTAGGTCATAATCAATATTCTCCATGCCCGCGCCTTCATGCGTGATGACAACAATTCCGGCTTCTCGTGCTTTCTCAAGTACCGGTTCCAGAGACTCGGTGGATAACGGAACCACACAGATCGCGTCTACGCCCTGAGAAATCAGGTCCTCAATATATTGTGCCTGAAGCGCACCGTCAGCCTCGGAAGGTCCGGTGAAGAAAGCGTCAATATTATTTTCTCCGGCATATTCCTGTACCCCTTCTTCCATTCTTTCGTACCAGGAGAGGGAAGTTGTTTTCGGGACAACGGCAATTGTATAAGAGCTGCTGTCTGATGATGAATCAGAAGAATCTGTTGTGGATTCATCGACTGCCCCGCAGGCTGCCAGGGATACAACCATGGCAGATGCGAGAAGTATGGATAATAATCTCTTTTTCATAGTTAAGTCCTCCTTATATTTATCCGGCAGTGTCGGACTGCCGGGCTTTTTCGCAGTTTCAAGGTTGCGGATAGCAATAGTCGGGCGCGCCGATTTTTCCGCCGTTTCCATATTCGACAATCATTTTGAGATCATCGAAGGTGCTCATATAATAATGGCTGTCTCCGTCAATCCATCCCGTCTGCATGATCCGCACACCGTATTTTTTCATGCGCTCTGTTTCGAGAGCGATTTCTTCATCGGGATAGACGTCTTTGATGTGGTGAAAGCCCTCGCCCCTGTCATCCAGAAATTCCCAGTAGATATTGTTCCCTTTTATCGGCTGGATAACTTCTATCTCAATATTTTCAAGCCAGGCTACGGCACAGATGAATTCGAAGCCTTCGGTTTGCAGTTCTCCTTCTACGCGAAGGCTCTTCATATTTTCCGGGCGGAAATGTCGTACGTCGAAGGAGTTCACGCCGAGCAGACGGCAGTAGTTGTCCATATAGGCTTCCGCATTTCTGACGACAACGGCAAACTGCCGGATGTTCATTTTATGAACATTATCCGGTGCGGCATATCCTTCCGGATAAACCTCTGACGGGGCGTGGGCGGTGTGGCTGTCCGGAGACGAACCTTCTGCCACCTCCAGAATAACCCCCAGTTCATCCCATGTATCAAGGCTTGCTATATGTGTGCTCCCGCAGGAGTATTCCTGAAGTATAGAGATATTTTCTTTCTGCATATGGTCGATGAAGTTACGGAAATCTTCCCCGGTATCTGTTTTTACTCTCAGATGATGGAGACCTTCCCCTTTCTGTTCCAGGAAATCTCGGTATATGGACTTCCCGTTTCCGGGTTCGATGAGCTCGATCTCAATTTCACCGATCTGGACAGAGGCGGTTACAAAGGAAAAACCGGAAACATTTTCTTCGCCGTTCAGTGTCAGGGAAGCGCCTGATGCGGCTGAAATTTCTGCAAGGCTCCAGGGACCGATATTCTCTGTGGCAATATACCTGTCGATTGTCTCTCTCACATCTGCGACAACAAGTCCGATCTGACTGATTTTCATAGTCTTTGTCCTCCTATTCCTCTACTTTTATCCACTGTCCTGTTTCTGCGCTTCTGCAGATGGCCTCGCACAGGATAACTTCTCTGTATCCGTCCAGAAATGTGGGGAAGGAGGGGGATTTTGTATAATCTCCGGCCAGAATATAGTCATATACTTCTTTGAACAGATGCTTGGATGTATCAGCAAAACCTTCGTTGTGACCTCCGGGATATGAAATCAGCTCTCTGGCCTCGGGATAGACAAGGGCCGGATCTTTCATAATGACCTCATTTCCTTTCTCCCTGTGCCCTACTGTTATTTCATTAGGACGCTCGGAATTCCAGATGAGAGAGGAACCTGTTCCGTTTATCTCGAAGTAAACCCGGTTCTTATGGCCAGCCGCCATCTGGTTCACTGTGAAGACGCCCTGAGCACCATTGTCATAATGAACAAGGACGGAAGCATAATCCTCAGTGTCAACGGGGACTTCCTGATAATCGTCGTTTGTCAGAACCTTGCTGGACCAGGTTTCCATCGGCTTTTTCGGTTTCTTTCGTGTCTTGTGAAAGGTCGCGAAGTCTGCAAACACTTCTGTGATTTTCAGGCCGCTTACATATTCTGTAAGGTCCATCCAGTGTGAACCGATATCTCCGATTGCTCTTGTCTTTCCGCTGACGGAAGATTCAAGCCGCCAGCTGTAGTCCGTCTGCAGCAGCAGCCAGTCCTGGAGATAGGAGCCGGTTACAGATAAAAGTCTTCCTATATCTCCGCGCTTTACCATTTCTTTTGCGTGTCTTACAAGCGGGTAATATCGTACATTAAAGTGTACAGCGGTGACAAGGTTTTTCTCCCTGGCAAGTTCTGTCAGTTCCTTTGCCTCCGCAGGCGTCAGCGTCAGGGGCTTCTCACATACGCAGTGTTTATTTGCGAGAAGTACTTTTTTAGCCATCTCATAATGCAGATAATTCGGGCTGCAGATGTGGACTACGTCAATGCTGTCGTCTTCCAGCATCTCGTCAATGTTGTCATAATACCGCGGTACGCTGTACAGCTCCGCCTTTTCTTTTGCTTCTTCTATCGTGTAGCCGACCAGCGCTGTTACATCGGCTTCGAAAGTCCGTCTGGCATTCTCCAGATGGATCGGTCCGATGAATCCGGCGCCGACAATTGCGACATTCAATTTCTGCTTCATTACAGCACCTCCATATTTTTTTAATTAAGCGCTTAATTGATATCTACACTATAGAGATAGAAACCTGGTTTGTCAATATGAAATTTGTATATTTAGCACAAATAAATATGTGAAAACGCTTTCAGAATGTGCAAAATGCACAATAAATTAAGGCGTGTTATTCTTTTGAGATTTTTGATATAATAGTGGGGCAGACATTTGGTTTTCGTGGTGAAAGGATGAGGAATATGGCGACAATTAACGATGTTGCAGAACTGGCAGGTGTCAGTATTACAACCGTGTCAAGAGCGATTAATAACAGCGGCTATGTCTCGGAAGAGGCTCGCAGGAAGATTGACGAAGCGATTCGGGAACTGAATTATATTGTCAATGAAAGAGCAAGAAATCTTTCACGGCAGCGTTCCGGTATTATCGGAGTCATCATACCGGATCTGGAGAATCCTTTTTACGGAAAGCTGATTAAGCATATTGAGATAGAGCTTTATTCATACGGATATAAGACTATGGTGTGCAATACGATCGGGACGAGCAACCGCGAAAAAGAGTATATTGATATGCTGGACCGCAACATTGTGGACGGGATCATTACCTGCGCTCTGGTTCTTGAGGACCAAGTGTATACAAAGATAAAGAAACCGATTGTCAGTACGGACCATGATTTTGGACCTTCCATTCCTCTGATCCATTCCGATCATAGAAAAGGAGGAAGACTGGCGGCGGAACGGATGATGAGTGCCGGCTGCAGAAATGTAGTTATGGTTGGAGCCAGATGGGATGTGAAAACTCCTTCAAGCGAACGGTACAGTGAATTCGAGCGAATTTTGAAAGAGAATAGAGTTTCTTTGCAAACTATCTATACAGATTGGAATAAAATGAGCTATTCTTATTATACAAGAATTATGAAAGAGTACTCAGACATTTTGATGAATGCGGACGGGATTTTTACATCGGATATCGGAGCAATCGCTTTATACCATCTGGCCGCTGAAAATGGAAGAAGGATTCCGGAGGATCTGAAAATCATAGGGTATGACGGAATGGATATTACCAGAATCTCAAAACCCGTTATTTCCTGTGTGAAACAGGATGCGGTAGATCTTGCTAAGCGCTGTGTCAGCACAATTATGAAACTGATTAGCGGAGAGGAAGAGGTTGAGTATCATCAGATTCTTGATGTTGTTTTCCAGGAAGGGGAGACAATAGGTGGTAAATAAATGTAATTTTTGACTTTGAATAAAAAGGAGACAACTACAATGCAGACATCAACAGAACTCAGAAGCTTGCTGAACCGGATTGACCACCGCGGTTATCCGGCCTACAAAGATACAAAAGGAGAGTACCAGTTTCCGGGGTATCTCCTTTCCATCGACCATGTTCAGGGGGATCCATTTGCCTCCCCGTCGAAGGTCAGCGTTCACGTGAAGGGAAAGACCGCGGGATTCCCGCAGGAACTGTATAAAGAAGCCCACCAGCGGATCGCCCTGCAGGACGAGCTGACGAGACAGTTCGGACGCAGGGCGGAGCAGTTCGCCTTTAAGGCGAAAGGTTCGGGAAAGAGCGGCCTGATCTCTGTGAGCCGGTGTTATCAGGAAGTCCTGGAGAGGACTGCCTGCAGTCTTGATCCGTCTACAGGGAATATCGTTCTCCGGATGGAGATCGGTTTTCCGGCTAACGGCAGAACGATCAATGCGCGGGAACTTGAGAAGATTCTGTTTGATTTCGTACCGGAGTGTGTGAAATCTGCGCTCTTCTATAAAAACATGGATGCGAAGCGCCTGAGAGGGATTATCGATCTGGCGGAAGACCAGCATTATATCCGGACCATGCTGCCGAAGATGGGACTGTGCGCTTTTGTGGCGGATGGAAGTATCCTCCCTCGTGAATCCGGCATTTCACCCCGGCCGATGAAAGGCGGCGTGAAGTTTACATCTCCGGAGGAATTGAAAGTTACAATGGAGCTTCCTCACAAGGGAAAGATCACGGGCATGGGGATCAAAAAAGGGATCACTCTCATTGTGGGCGGAGGATATCACGGCAAATCCACACTTTTAAAGGCGCTGGAGCTGGGCGTCTATAATCATATCGCCGGAGACGGGCGGGAATATGTGATTACGGATGATACGGCTGTGAAGATCCGTGCTGAGGACGGACGCAGCATTCAGAAGACAGATATCTCCATGTTTATCAATGATCTGCCGAACGGAAAAGATACGGTTGGATTCTGTACGGAGGACGCCAGCGGAAGTACGTCGCAGGCTGCGAATGTAGTGGAGAGTATTGAGGCAGGAACATCCCTTCTGCTTATTGACGAGGATACAAGTGCAACCAATTTCATGATCCGGGACGAGCTGATGCAGAGAGTGATTCACAGGGATATGGAGCCGATTACACCGTTTATCGAGAGGATTCGGGAGCTGTACGATGATTACGGCATCTCCACGGTGATTGTAGCCGGAAGTTCGGGCGCATATTTCCACATTGCGGACAGCATCATCCAGATGGACCGCTATGTGCCGAAGGATATTACAGAATATGCGAAGAAAGAGGCGGAGAGTTTCCCGATGATAAGCGGGCCGGAGACACCTGCGGCGAAGCCGGATTTCAAGCGCTGTCCCAGACCTTCCCAGGCGTTTAAGGGAAATGACAGGATTAAGATGAAGACGCTTTCCAAAGAGGGTGTGATGATTAACAAAGAGACCATTGACCTGCGTTACGTGGAGCAGATCACGGACAGCGAGCAGGTGACTGCGCTGGGATATTGTATGCGGTATGCTCAAAAACATATATTAGACGGGCGAAAAGATCTGCGGCAGGTAGTGGATGAACTGGAGCGGGTGATTGAGAAAGAATCACTGGCTGCTCTGTGCGAGAGCAGATCGAGTATTTCTTGCATGGCCGCGCCGAGAAGACAGGAGATTTTCGCATGCTTTAACCGGTGCCGGAGCCTGAAACTCTGATATAACGATACAATTGGAAAGAGAGCAGCCATTCGGCCATAAGGCCGGATGGAACTGCTGTGAGAATGGGGAGGAATCAGACGTGGAACTGATGAATGGAAGACCGGAAAATACGGAAGGCCGCCTGGAGAAAGAGATAAGAGTTTATGATCTTCTGGACTCACTTGGAGTTGCTTATCAGAGAGTTGATCATGAGGCGGCTATGACGATGGAGGCATGTGAGGAAATAGACCGCACGCTGAGCAAAGGTGTGGAAAACGGAGTGGCGATCTGTAAAAATCTGTTTCTCTGCAACCGACAGGAAACGGAGTTTTATCTTTTGCTGATTCCGGGGGACAAGCCTTTTAAGACGAAATATCTGTCCGCGCAGATCGGCTCATCACGCCTGTCCTTTGCAAAGCCGGAATATATGGAAAAATATCTGGATATTACGCCGGGATCAGTGAGTGTGCTGGGGCTGATGAATGATCGGGAGAAAAAAGTGCGTCTTTTGATTGACCAGGATGTGCTGGAGGAAGAATATTTTGCCTGCCATCCCTGTATTAATACATCAAGTCTTAGATTTAAGACGGCTGATCTTGTGGAAAAGTTAATTCCTGCCATGGATCATGAGCCGACTATGGTGAAGCTTTAAAAAAAGAGGCATGACAGCCGTGAAAATGGGCATCATAAGTGTTACAATAAAGAGGGAGGACAGCAGTAGACAGTAGTAGACGGCTGTCTTTCGGCTTTTTGGCCCGGGTTCCTTCGGCTGTGGCCGGAGGCGGGAAAGTCCGGTGTACGAGAGGAAGTGGAGCAGATGAAAAGACACAGATTCATTCAGGCTGCAGCGGCTGTTTTGCTGACAGTTATTCTGACTGTGACCTCGTCGCCAGTATATATTGCGGAGCAGAATCCGGGAAAAGACAGGCAGACCGGGGAAGCACAAAGCGAAGAGCGGCAGATCAGCTCTGTGCGGGAAAATGAGGACGGAGGAGCCGGGCCGGGCGGTGCGGCCGGGAAACGTTCGGAGGAAGGTGTAGAGGCCGGGGGAAATGCGGAAAAAGCAGATGGGCCCATGCGCGCAGTGATCCTGGGAGACAGTATCGCCAAAGGCTACTCTGCGGATAAGGAGACTGAGATCACCCCTTATGGAGATCTGGCGGCGGAGAAGATTGCCGGAGACCAGGGGAGGGAGTGGCAGGTTGATAATTTTGCGAAAAACGGTCTTGACTCTGAACGCATGAATACGGAAATCCTCGCCCGGGAGGAGGTGCTCGGCAGTGTTCGGGAAGCGGATGTTATCTTTATAACAGTAGGGTCAAATGATCTTCTGAACGAGTGTAAAAATACCGTAAGGGAAATCCTCAATACGGACACTAAGTTTAAAAGCGCCGGGGAAGCGCTGAAGGTTCTGGAAGAGGCGCTGTCGGAGAATCCGTTTCTTATTGTAAACATCATAGGGGCTCTGAACGGATGGGATTATCAGTCGTTTGACACGCAGTGGACGGCGATCATGGAAACAGTGGGAGCTGAGAAAAAAGAGGATGCGGAAATCGTCGTTACAAATATCTACAATCCGGTGGCGAATATGAAACTGCCATCCACTATGAACGGAACGGTGGAAGACATTATAGGAAATATGAATACTATCATAGAAGGTTATGCGGGAGAGTACGGATATGCCGTGGCGGATGTTTTCTCTTCCGGGTTGTCGGAACATGTGCAGAACGACGGACTGCATCCGGATCAGACCGGGCAGCAGATGATTGCGACGCGGGTGTGTGAAGCGTATGAAAATGTGAGGGAATAAACAAGAAAGCGGGGCAGTTTTTTTATCTGCCCCGTCTGCTTTATATTTTGTTTTAAACCATTTTCAGATACTGTACGCTGTACGGCGGCATTGTGATCTGTCCTTGAAGAGAGACAGTCTCGGGCGCTTTTTCGACAGATTCGTCAGTGGAGATATCGTCAGCGGCATCAGCAACACCAGCAGCGGCAGCGTTGGCCGGACTGTTTGAAGAATCCGGGAAAGTGAGAGCGCGGACAAAATTTCCCTGTAGTTCATGGCTGGAGGCCGTGAATTCGGAATCGGATGCATTGATCGCTACAAGCATTCTCTCGCTGTCGCATCTGCGCTCAAAGACAAGCTGATGGTTGGTGATTACTACATTATGATAAGAACCGCTGCAGAGCGCTTCGCTCTCGTGGCGCGCTGCGATCAGTCTGCGGATAAACGCGGTCAGATCATTCGGCCTCGGTTCGTCGAAGCAGGGCCTGAGCGCATAATCATTATCCGGGGCCTTGGCTCCCTCTTCGCCCCATTCACTTCCGTAATAGATACACGGAATTCCGGGCATTCCGAAAAGCAGACCGTAGGCAAGAGGAATGTGATTCTTATTGGTCAGAATCGTGGCCAGACGGGAAACGTCATGGTTGTCGACAAAGGTCATCAAATGCTTGCCTCTGTAGATGCACCACTGCTCCGGCCCGTACTGGCGGTTCAGAGAATGTGCGATCTCGAACATGTTCATGCTGTTGAAGCTGGAGTAGATCCCCTTGTAGCACTCATAGTTTGTGCAGCTGTGGAGCATCTCATCGTTTACGATCAGATTATAGTCCCCGAAGAGAACCTCTCCGATCAGGGCGAATCCCGGCTTGATCTCCTCGCAGAAGGAGCGGAGACGGCGCATAAAATTATGATCCAGGCTGTAGGCTACATCCAGTCTCAGTCCGTCGATTTCAAATTCTTCAATCCACATTTTCACGCAGCTTAGCAGATAGTCTGCAACAGCCGGGTTCTGGAGGTTTAACTTAACCAGCTCGTAGTGGCCTTCCCAGCCTTCGTACCAGAAGCCGTCGTTATAACCGCTGTTGCCGTCAAAGTTGATTACAAACCAGTCTTTGTAAGGAGAATCCCATTTCTTTTCCTGCACATCCTTAAACGCCCAGAATCCCCTTCCGACGTGATTGAAAACCCCGTCCAGCATAATCTTGACATTGTGATCATGAAGTTCCCGGCAGACAGCTTTGAAATCTTCGTTTGTCCCCAGACGGCAGTCGATTTTCATAAAATCTCTTGTATCGTATCCGTGATTATCCGATTCGAAGATCGGATTCAGAATGATTGACCCGATTCCGAGTTCCTGCAGATATCCGGCCCACTCGCCCAGTTTTAAAATACGGTGTTCCGTAACACCATCGTTGTGTACGGGGGCGCCGCAGAAACCGATAGGGTATATCTGATAAAAAGTTTCATTATAAGCCCACATAATTACAGTTCCTTTCTTCCAGGTATAATCGATGCACCGCGGAGCAGACCGGAAACCGGATAGGCAGCGCCGTGCTTTGTTATTATAGCATAAATGGGCTGAGACTGCCATATATAACCTGGTGGCAGTTCAGCTATTTAGTGCACTAACACTTTCTGTTATATGCGGCCGGAATCGGAGCGAAGTTTTGACAATGCATATTCTGTGAAAAGGGGACAGCCGTTCGATGTTCCGTTCCAGAATCCGGAAAATC
>JAHZHF010000040.1 GCA_019420405.1 Clostridiales bacterium | reverse complement strand
GGTTTTTTACGGCAGAGGGGCATGGGATGAAAACCGTATGACACTGCCGGACAGAACCATGTGTAGAATGCTGCAGAAGTCTGTGGCGAAAAAAGATCCGGCAGACTATGAGCCATGGATGAAAGCGCTGATGTGCGCTGTGGGGCAGTCCTGTGACTGGACGGACAGAGAGTACCTTACGCCTTTACTGGAATATCTGGGCTGCACAGGGCGCACGAAATAGCTGAAAACTTAAAGGATCTTTGGACAGAGTATCGTAAATCATTCCGGGTTGTGATAAAATAGAGTCAGATTTCAGGACAATGATGACCTGTCGTACAATATGTTTAAAGGAGGACCCCCGAAATGAACGAGATAAAAGAAAAATTTGCCGGGATCTATCCGGCGACGATTACGCCGTTTACCTCTGACAATAAGATAAACGCTGAGGCCATGCTGACGCTTATGCGCCGTAATTTAAATGAGGGAGCCAAAGGGCTTTTTATCGGAGGAAGCTCGGCCGAGTGCTTTCTGCTGACTCCGGAAGAGAGAAAGCAGACCTACGAGATTGCATCAGAATTAAAAGGAGAGACGAACCTGATCGCACATGTGGGAGCTATTTCTACGGATCAGGCTATTGATTACGCGCTCTGTGCGAAAGCGATGGGATTTGACGCCATTGCGGCAACGCCGCCGTTTTACTATGGATTCGACAGCGCAAGTGTCTGTCAGTATTATTATGATATTTACGAGGCTGTAAAGATGCCGGTGATTATCTATAATTTCCCGGGGAATACAGGGCGGGAGTTCAACCTTTCCGATCCGAAATACCGTGAGCTTTTCCAGAGCCCGGCAATCATGGGAGTGAAACATACGAATCAGGTTGTATATCAATTGGAGCGCATCAGGAATCTGGATCACAGCCTGGTTGTCTTTAACGGATTTGACGAGACGATGGTTGCAGGGCTGGCGCTTGGCGCAGACGGATCAGTGGGAAGCACATTTAATTTCATGCTGCCTCACTATAAGCTCATTTTCGATACATATAAGAAAAAAGAACTGGAACTTGCGCTTGAGATGCAGGTGAAAGCGAACAATATTATGGAAGCGCTGTGCAGTGTCGGTCTGATCCCGGCGATCAAATATGTCCTGACAACCCAGGGGATTGATGCGGGAGAGCCGAGACGGCCGTTCCTTCCGCTTAACGATGAGCAGAAGAAATATCTTGACAAAGTAATTGCAGAAAATCTGATAACCGGCCAGGAAGCCTGAGGGCTTCCTGGATTTGGATTTTGAGATCCGCCGTGTGAAAATGACAATAAAAAATCCACTGTATCGAATTCGTTTCGTACAGTGGATTTTCAGCTTATTACATCCATTGGCCTGACCTCCTTATTTAATTGATATCTATCTGAAACTATTTTTTCAAATAGTGTTTTTGTTTTTATCTTACCTTCCCATTGGACTATACCTCTTTTCTTTAAAATTATAAGTAATTAAATTAAGTTTTTGGTGGTCCGTCCTCCTTTTCTTTTGATGGTTATATAATAACGCGCAATCATCAAAATGTCAATATAAAATCTGATAAAAATAAAATAAAAATATTGAAAACTGAAAATTAAAATAATAAAGAAAAATAATGGAAAAACAATTGCGCGAATATGGAATTGTTATAGATCTGAAGGCGGAGAAAAGAGGAGTGAGAAGCAGTGGAGACGGGAGAGAAAAGGGATATACAAACGTGGGGCGCGCATGTATAATCGGTATATCCGGGAAAGCGAGGGAGAAATGATGAGGAAGGTATTTTTGATACTTACAATTGTGTGGATGGCGGTGATTTTCGGTTTCTCCGCCCGCCCGGCAGATGAGTCGGAAGAGGACAGCATCCAGGTGGGGATGATGATCGGGCAGATTTTCATTCCGGAATTCGAGGAGTGGAGCGAGGAGAGCAGATATGAATTTGCAGAGAGGATCGACCATCCGGTGAGGAAGACTGCCCATGCGACAGAATATGCAATACTGGGCCTCCTTGTGGCCGGAGCGTATATCAGATGGGGGACATCCCCCCATCTGATATACGCTCCGCGAGGATGCGCAGGGATTCGGATAAGAATTATGTCGGCTGAAGCCGACCCGAATCCCGCGCGCAAGACTCGCGAGCGAGCCTTGAATAAAAATGGCGGGAAGGACAGATCCGAAAGGACAGGAATCGGCCGGGGGATTCTGATTCCCTGGGCTGTGGCGACTGCCTACGCGGCGACGGATGAGTTCCACCAGCTCTTTGTGCCCGGACGAAGCGGGCAGATATCGGATGTGCTTCTGGACAGCGCCGGAGTGATGGCAGGTCTTTTGGTGCTGGCGGCTGTGCGAAGCTACAGGAAATCCGCCGGGAATTTTCAAAAAAATGTGGAAGAATAGAAAGAGAGGATACAGAAAATGGATGACAGGAAGAATTTAAGTGAAAGTTTTGAATTTCGTAATATCCTTCCGGGAGAGGAGGAGCAGGCGGCCGAGATCGAGAGGATCTGTTTCCCGCCGAACGAGGCGTGCACGCCGCCGATGATGAGAAAGCGGATCGTAGCGGCGCCGGAGCTTTTTCTGACGGCGGTAGACCGTAAGACCGGGCGGATCGCCGGCTTTTTAAACGGCCTGGCCACGGATGAGAACCGTTTCAGGGATGAGTTTTTCACGGACGCCGGGCTGCATGATCCGGATGGGAAGAATATCATGCTTCTCGGGCTGGACGTTCTTCCGGAATATCGCGGCCGCGGACTTGCCCGGGAGATTGTGGCGCGGTATCAGAAGCGGGAGAAGGAAAGAGGACGCGAAGCGCTTCTTCTGACCTGCCTGGAATCAAAAGTGAAAATGTATGAAAAGATGGGATTTAAAAATGACGGAGTGGCGGACTCTTCATGGGGCGGAGAACAGTGGTATGAGATGAGCTGCGTACTGAAAGCTTCGGTTTGAAAGTACACGTACTGAATGCGGCGGATATTCAGAGCTGTCTCGGCCTGTCCTGCATTCAGTCCGTGTACCGGTGGATAAAAGGTGTGAATATCCCCAGTGTGGATCACCTGTATGCGCTGGGCTGCCTGCGGGGAACAATGAGCCTAAAATGTGATCCCTGTCTGGCGTTTGACTTCGTCGATGACCCGGAGTGTATCCAGGGAATACCGGAGGTATTTGTGATCTGCCGTACCTTCCCGGATCAGCCGCAGGAACTCGCTGATCTCGTAGATCATGTTGTTTTCTGCGGGCTGGAAGGGAAGCGTTTCTGTATTTCCGCCGTACAGGGGATCGCGTGAGCCTTCTCTGGTTCGGATTTTCAGTTCACTGGGTCTTCCGATGTAATCGATCATGATAGAGCCGTCTTCACCCTGCAGCACGCTGGGATTTACCGAGACGGAGATCTTGGAGTATACGGCTTCTGCGATCATACTGCCATAGTCCATGAGTACGATGCCGCTTCCGTCGAAGCCGTTGACCAGTCTGGTTGAAAAGGCCCGGATGTTTTCCGGCATTCCGAAAAGGCGGACGAGGGAGTGAATACAGTAAACGCCGATATCCATGATGGCGGCGTTGCCGAGCTGCGGGTTAAACGCGTTCTGAACGACTCCCTCACGGTAACTGTCATAGCGGCTGGAATACTGGCAGAACTCGAAGGTGGCTCTGCGCAGTTTGCCGATCCGCGGAAGGTGTTCCCGGATGACATCAAAGGCCGGATCAAAATCCGGGCGCATGGCTTCCAGGAGTATAACGTTGTTTTCGCGTGCGCACTGAATCATGGAAAGCGCCTCTGCTTCGTTCAGAGCCAGGACCTTTTCACAAAGTACATGTTTTCCGCATTTCAGAGCTTTGAGTGTCTGCGGGCAGTGGACAGAATTGGGCGAGGCGACATAGACTGCGTCGAGGCCGGAGCCAAGAAAAGTATCGTAGTTTGTGTATACGCGGGGAATGTCGTATTTTGCGGCGAAGGCGTCCCCGGTTGTCTGCTTTCTTGAATAGACGGCGTACAGTTCTGCTCCGGGCACCTGCAGTGCCGCTTCGCAGAATGTGTCGCTGATAAAGTTGGTTCCGATAATACCGATTTTAGTACTCATGAAAATCGCTCCTTTTTAATGATTTATAGTAACTGTTCTGCCGTCCGGCATCAGCAGAAGAATTGTTCGGCAGCCCGTATCATATATTCCGTATCCTGGATTCCCGCCGTCTCATAGGGAGAGTGCATGGCGAGCTGGGGAAGGCCGATGTCTGCCGTCCGGAGGGAAACCTGGGTGTTGGAGATATTCCCGAGGGTGGAGCCTCCGGCCATATCCGAGCGGTTGACAAAGGTCTGGACGGGCACCCCTGCCAAATTGCAGAGATCGCGGAACATGGCGGCGGAGACTCCGTCCGTACAGTATCTCTGGTTCGCGCTGAATTTAAGTACAATACCGCCGTTCAGGACCGGACGGTTGGTGGGATCGGTTTTGTCGGCATAGTTCGGATGGACGGCGTGGGCATTGTCAGCGGAGAGCATGAAGCTGTCGGCTAAGTGGATCAGATAGTCCTCCCGGGAGAATCCGAGACTGTCGTGGATTCTTGTGAGCGTATCAGGAAGAAAGGTGGATGCCGCGCCCTGTCTGGTCGTGCTGCCCACTTCTTCGTTATCCAGAACACAGTAGATGGCCATATATTCTTCCTTATTTCCTGCGAGAAATCCTTTCAGCGAAGCAAATGCGCACTGGAGGTCGTCAAGACGCCCGCAGGAGATGAATTCCTCCTGAGCGCCCCAGATACTTGCCTTCTGGCGGTTATACAGGAAGAGGTCATGGCCAAGGATATCTGTTTCGGATACTCCGGCAGCCTGAGCGACTGTCTGAATAAACGTCCCCTTTGCCGCAAGGCTCCCATAGAGCGGGAGCATATCTTTCTGTGCGTTGTACTTATAGCCCTCGTTAGCTTCACGGTTCATGTGGATCGCGAGGCTGGGAATCAGCAGGAGATCCCGGTCTATATTGACCAGACGGGATACGAGTTCCCGGCTGGCGGGATCTTTTATAATGATTCGTCCGGCTGCCGAGAGGGGGCGGTCAAACCATGGAGCGCAGAGCATACCGCCGTAGCGTTCCGTATTCAGCCGGATATAGCGGCCGTCGGATTCGAGCTCCGGGTTTTCTTTGATCTTAAAGGTGGGGGAGTCGCTGTGGCTCGCCGCGATACGCATTCCGGCCGGGCGGTTTTCGGGGATTGTAAACGCTATGAGGGAAGAACCGTTGCGGGTGACAAAATACCTGCCTCCTTTTGTGAGCTCCCATTTCTCATTTTCGTACAGCCGGGTAAAGCCCTCCGACAAAAGGATGGACTCCGTGTTTGAAACGGCGTGGAAGCAGGAGGGGCTGTTTTCAAGGAAATGAATCAGTTCTTTTATAATCGTATGGTTCATAATAGACAGAATCTCCTTTTAAGCTGAATTATGATATGAATCCGGGGGATTAAACCGGGTATGATTTCAGAATATTATTACCGGAAGCGGCTGTCAAGACGGCGGCGGGAAAAAATTCCGGTATCGCGAAGGTATTGCGAAGGCAGTACCGGAAACTGGATTATGAGTGCGATTTGTGCTACAGTGTCATAAAGAACTCTGTTCTGCCCGGCAAAAGAATATGGAGAGGCAGACTGCGGGAAAAAGGAGTGTAAACTGGCATGAGAATACTGATTGCGGAGGATGAGAAGGATCTGAACAGAATTATAACCGCGAGACTCAAAGAGGAGCATTACAGTGTGGATTCCTGCATGGACGGCGGGGAGGCGCTGGAATATCTGCAGAGTGCGGAGTACGATGCAGTGGTGCTTGATATTATGATGCCTGTGGAGGACGGGCTGAGCGTGCTGAAGAAGATGCGCGGGAGAAATGACAGTACCCCTGTGATACTGCTGACAGCGAAGGACAGTATCGAGGACCGGGTGAAAGGGCTGGACGCCGGGGCGAATGACTATCTGGTTAAGCCGTTTGCTTTTGAGGAGCTTCTGGCACGCATCAGAGTGCTTTTAAGAAAGCCCGCGGACACACCGAAAACCTGCTATACCGTAGGAGATCTGGAAGTGCATATGGATACGCAGCAGGTGCGAAGGGGCGGCCGGGAGATCAAGCTGTCGGGGAAAGAGTTTGCTCTTCTGCGCTATATGGTGCAGAATGAGGGGATCGTTTTGTCCAGGGACAAACTGGAACAGCATCTGTGGAACTTCGACTATGCGGGCGGTTCGAACGTGATCGATGTTTATATCCGGTATCTGAGAAGAAAGATAGATGAGGGACATGAGAAAAAGCTGATTCATACTGTGCGGGGATCGGGATATGTCCTGAGAGAAGAAGCGTAACCTGATCCGGATATCAGAGGAAGGAGGCTGCGGTGAGACGGATAACACTGAAAATGAAACTTACATTAGTATATACCTTATTTATGGTGCTGCTGACCTGCGCGGCGCTGGCGATTCTGTTCTCGCTGAGCAGCAGGGAAGTCCTGTCCTCCGTGCAGTCGCAGCTGGAAGACCGGGTGCAGGAGAGTCTGGAGGATATCCGGCTCAGAGGCGGGGAGCTGAGCCTGTCGTCGGATTTTTATTCTGTCACCAGTAACGTATATCTGTCTCTTTATGATGAAGATATGTATTTCATGTACGGGAAAGTTCCTCATGGCTTTGATCTGCAGCCGGAGTTTTCTGACGGCGAGATGAGGACGATAAGAGACGGCAGCAGGGAATGGTATGTATATGATATTTCGTTCCGGCTGTCTGCTGAGCAGACGGTGTATGTGCGGGGAGTCACTTCGGTTACGGATGCGGAGGAGAGCTTTACTGTCACACTGAGATTCGCTCTGATTCTGCTTCCGATGATGGTGATGGCGACTGCTTTTATCGGATACCGCTTTACCCGGAGAACGCTTCTTCCGGTGAAAAAGATAACCCGGACAGTACAGGAAATTCGTGCGGATGCAGATCTTTCCAGGCGGATTAATCTGGCGGGCGGGCCGGAAAAAACAGAAAAGTCCGGTGGTGTGGAGAGCGGACCGCAGAGAGGAAAGAGGGGAACAGGGAAAAGCAGGGACGAGATCTATACGCTGGCGGATACGTTTGACGATATGCTGTCCGAGTTAGAGCAGGTATTTAACAGGGAGAAGCAGTTTACTTCAGATGTTTCCCATGAACTGAGAACTCCCGTCAGTGTGATTCTGGCGCAGTGCGGGGCGCTGCTGGCGGACGAAGGGCTGTCGGAGAAACAGAAGGAAGAGGTCCGGACGATTGAACGGAAGGCGGAGAATATGTCGAATCTGATATCCCAGCTTCTTTTCCTTTCACGTGCGGATCAGGGGAGGCAGCCGGTTCACCCTGAAATGCTGAATTTGAGCGAGCTGACGGAAATGACAGTTGAGGAGCAGCAGATGCTTTCTGAGGCGGAAGGAAGAGGCGTCCGGGTAACCGCGCAGATTCAGCCGGATATTTATGCATGGGTAGATGAGACGTTTTACATCCGCGTGCTCGTAAACCTGATTTCCAATGCGCGGCGTTACAGCCGGGAAAATGGAGAGGTTCTGGTGACACTTACATCGGATGGAAAAAGGGCGGAAGGCTGTGTGGAGGATCATGGAACCGGGATTTCAGAGAGTGCGCTGCCGCATATCTGGGAGAGATTTTACCGTGTGGATTCGGCGAGATCGGGAGGAGATCATTCCGGGCTGGGGCTGTCTATGGTGAAATGGATGGTGGAAGCCCATGGCGGAAGCGTCTCGGCCTGGAGCAGAGAAGGGGAAGGCAGTAAGTTTATGTTTCGTCTTCCGCTAGAATCCGGATCAGACTGCAATTACAAAATAAATTAAAAAAATATAGTATCTTTTAATGTTTCTTTAATCTTTGCGCATTATATTGATATCAACGAAAACAAAATAATCAATATAAATCAGAGAAAGAGAGGAAAATCATTATGAGAAAATCAATAAAAACAGCAGTTATTTTAGCGGCGGCAGCAGTAACCGCGGTGGGAGCAGCAGGATGCGGTGCAGGAAATGAAAAGAATATCGGAAAAGATGCGGCTCTGGAAGTGGCTTTAGAAGATGCAGGAGTGAACGAGTCCGATACGACACGTTTAAAAGTATCAGAGGATCGCGATGACGGAAGAACAATCTTCGAGATCCAGTTTGATGCAGATGGCAGGGAATATGACTATGAAGTGCAGGCTTCTGACGGAAAGATCCTGAGCGCTGATGTGGAATTACTGACAAACGGCGTACAGAATACGGCGGACAGCGGCACTCAGAACAATACAGACGCACAGGGACAGCAGAGCAGCAACGCTTCCAGTGATGCGACGGGGACGGGTAATACTAACACCGGAACAGGAAGTAATAATAATCAGACGGCAGATACAGCCATAAGTCTGGAGGAGGCTGCGGCGATTGCACTGGAGAGAGTACCCGGAGCGACGGACAGCGATATCAGAATTGAGCTTGATAGTGACGACGGAGTCTACAAGTATGAAGGAGACATCATTTACGAGCAGAAAGAGTATGATTTTGAGATAGATGCTAATACAGGAACGATCCTTGAATGGAGCGAGGAGCGGGTATAAGAAGCGGTGGAAACCCGCAGAATAAAATGGTAAAAAAGAAAGCAGAAATCCCGGAGGAATCAGACCTTAAAAAGCCGATTTCTCCGGGATCGTCTCTTTCCGGCATATAAAAAAGGACTTCGGTATTAACCGACAGCCCTTTCGCAAGAGGCGCAGACCGGATTTGAACCGGTGAATCAGGGTGTTGCAGACCCACGCCTTACCACTTGGCTACTGCGCCATGAGTATGAGCTTAAGCATCTTTTAAATTATAACAAAGGCTTTCGGATGCGTCAAGAGAAAAAGCGAAAAAAAGAGACGGTTTTGGTTTACGACCCTGACAGGGAGTGTTATAATGACAATACTGGCTGACGGCAGGCGCGGACAGACTCTGCCTGTGAGCAATAACTATTGAAGGAGTTTTTTGATATGGAACTGACAACAATACGCGACTTATTTAAAAACAGGGAGGAGTATCTGGACAAGCAGGTGACGGTCGGCGGCTGGATCAGAAGCATCAGGGATTCGAAGACATTTGGGTTTATTGTCCTCAATGACGGTTCATATTTCCAGACACTTCAGATTGTGTACCACGACAAGATGGATAATTTTGCGGAGATTTCCAAGTTAAATGTGGGAGCGGCCGTAGTTGTGACAGGAACTCTGGTGGCGACCCCTCAGGCAAAGCAGCCGTTTGAGATCCAGGCGGATACGGTTACGGTAGAGGGAGCGTCTGCGCCGGATTATCCGCTGCAGAAGAAGCGGCACAGTTTTGAATATCTCAGGACGATCTCCCATCTGCGTCCGAGAACGAATACCTTCCAGGCGGTATTCCGTGTGAGATCACTGGCGGCATATGCGATCCACAAGTTCTTCCAGGAGAGAGGATTTGTGTATGTGCACACGCCGCTGATCACGGGAAGTGACTGCGAGGGCGCGGGAGAGATGTTCCGTGTGACCACTCTGGATATGGAAAATGTACCGAAGAATGAGGATGGCACTGTAGATTACTCGAAGGATTTCTTCGGGAAGGAGACGAGCCTGACTGTGAGCGGTCAGTTAAACGGTGAGACTTATGCTCAGGCATTCCGCAGTATCTATACATTTGGACCGACCTTCCGGGCGGAGAACTCCAATACGACAAGACATGCGGCCGAGTTCTGGATGATTGAGCCGGAGATTGCATTTGCGGATCTGGAGGACAATATGGATCTGGCGGAGGATATGCTGAAATATATCATCAACTACGTGCTGGAGAACGCGCCGGAGGAGATGAATTTCTTCAATTCCTTTGTGGACAAGGGGCTTCTCGACAGGCTTCATAACGTGGCGAATTCTGATTTTGCACGCGTGACGTATACAGAGGCGATTGACATTCTGGAAAAGAATAATGATAAGTTTGAATATAAGGTGTCCTGGGGCTGTGATCTGCAGACAGAGCATGAGCGCTATCTGACGGAGCAGATCTACAAGCGTCCGGTATTTGTGACGGATTACCCGAAGGAGATCAAGGCGTTCTACATGAAGCAGAATGATGACGGGAAGACGGTTGCGGCTGTGGACTGCCTGGTACCGGGGATCGGAGAGATCATCGGCGGAAGCCAGAGGGAAGATGACTACGATAAGCTTCTTTCCCGTATGAAGGAGCTGGGGCTGAAAGAGGAGGACTACGGGTTCTATCTGGATCTGAGAAAGTACGGTTCAACGAGACACGCCGGATTCGGACTTGGTTTTGAAAGATGCGTGATGTATCTGACGGGTATGTCAAACATTCGTGACGTAATTCCGTTCCCGAGGACGGTAAATAACTGTGAATTATAATCAGTGCACTGTATCCGCCGGCAGGCGGCTTGAAGGGGCGCGGCATTTTGGGATGCAGCGTCCTCTTTTCGTAAGGGATGAGGAAATGCAGACTTTGGGAGACGAAGAGAGGAGAGAGTGATATGAAATTTATACATATTGCAGATGTGCATCTGGGCGCGGAGCCGGACGCCGGGCCGCTTTACAGTGAGGAGCGGCCGCATGAGCTGTGGGAAACTCTGGAACATGTGGCCGGAGTCTGTGAGGAGGAACAGACGGACCTGCTTCTGATCGCCGGAGATCTGTTTCACCGCCAGCCCCTTCTGAGGGAACTCAAAGAAGTGAACGCCATATTTTCCGCCCTGACACACACAAAGGTGGTTCTCATTGCGGGAAATCACGACTATATCAGGCGGGATTCTTATTATCGTACATTTGAGTGGAACAGCAACGTCTGCCCGCTGTTCGGGAAAACTCCGGAGTATATTGACTTCCCGGAGTTACACACGGCGGTATACGGCCTGAGCTACCACAGCAGGGAGATCAGAGAACCGCTGTATGACCATTTGCGCGCGGGAGGCGTGGAGCCGATTGAGATCCTGCTGGCACATGGAGGAGATGAGAAACATATTCCGATCGACCGAAGGGCAATTCTGGAGTCCGGGTTTTCGTATGTGGCTCTTGGACATATTCATAAGCCGCAGGCGGTTTGGAAGAACAGGGCCATATACAGCGGAGCGCTGGAACCGGTGGATCAAAATGATACGGGGCCCCATGGTTATGTCCGGGGTGAAATCACGGGGAAAGGCGAAGAGGCGGTGAAAACTCAGTGGATTCCCTGTGCGTGCCGGGAGTACATCCATGTGGAAGTTCCGGTGAACTCCTCTGACACAGTGATTAGTATTAAAAAAGAAGTTGACAAACTTATCAGTGAATATGGAAATGAAAACATTTACAAGATAGTACTTTCAGGCAGACGAGATCCGGATATTGTCTTTGATACGGACTATCTGGCCGGCAGGGGAAATATTCTGGAAGTTGTGGACCGTACCGGGCAGGCTCTTGATATTGAAGAGATTTTCAGGGAGAACAGGGATAATCTTCTGGGGAGGTATATCAGCCGTTTTAAAGGCTGTACAGAGGGCAGTGAGGAGTATGAGGCACTGTGTGAGGGCGTGGAAGCCATGCTGGATACCAGAGAGTGAAAGGTGCAGAGGAAAGGAAGAGATTTTCGGCTATGGTGATAACGGAACTCTATATAAAAAACTTCGGGAAGTTTTCGGACAGGCGAATCCGTCTCCACGATGGAGTTCAGGTGATATCCGGGGAAAATGAATATGGCAAATCTACGATTCACGCCTTTATCCGTGCGATGCTTTTTGGAATGGAGCGGGGGCGGGGACGGGCCGCAGCGAAAGACGATTTTACCCGGTATGAGCCATGGGAGAACCCGGGATACTACGGGGGCGTGATGCGTTTCCGGTGCGGGGGCAGATCATTCCGGCTGGAGCGAAGCTTTGCGCGTCCGGTGCGCCCCGCTGTCCTCGTGTGTGAGGATGATGGGGAGGAGCTGTCTGTGGAGCAGGGTGACCTGACGATGCTTTTGGGCGGACTGACGGAGGGGATGTTTGACAGTACCGTCTCTGTGGGCCAGCTGAAAGCGGAGCCGGGGAAAGAGCTTTTTGAAGAGCTTGAAAACTATGCGGCGAATTATTATGAGACAGGCGGCGGAGAGATCGATTTAAACAGCGCGTTTCAGATTCTGGCGGAGAAGCGCAGAAATGCAGATAAAAAAGTGCGCAGGGAAGAAGCGGCGCAGGAAGAACGCCGGCGGAAGATCATGCAGGAGTGCAGCTATCTTGAGCGGGATATGGAACGTCTGAGCGGCGAATACGAAGAACGGCAGGCAGAGCTGGAGGCTCTGTCAGAAATACCCGTGGAAGAAATACAGGAAGAGAAAGGCGTAAACGAAAAAGAGACAAAAGAAACTGGAAACGAAACTGATGACATCAGTGCAAAGAGTATGCTGCTTGCCGGAATAGGCGGGATCATTGCCGGAGGAATGGGAATTGCCTGGGGAACAGCACTTAGCAGTATAAGCCAGACGGGGGACGGGGGCGGTCTGTCCTCACTTCCGGGTCTCCCGATCGCGGTGATCGGAGCAATCATAGCGCTGGCGGGAGCGTCAGTGCTTGTGGCGGGCCTTGTAACGCGGAGCCGGGAGCGCGGGAAAAACAGCGTGAGAAAGGGAAGAAACCGGGAAAGTGCAGTAAGGGAAAAGTCAGAGCGGCTGTCATGGGAAATGGAACGGATTCGGGCGGAATGGAAGGAGAAGGAGATCCGCTGCGAGAATCTGAAAGAGGAATACGCGGAGGAGGAGACCGGCGAGGCTCTACGCGAGGCCAGAAGGCGGCGCCGGGTACTGGCTCTGGCGGAAGAGGAGCTTAAGAAGGCGGCGGAGGAGACGAAGGATCAGACTTCCCGGCTTATGAACCAGAGAGCATCGGAAATCTTTTCTGCGGTTACGGACGGGAAGTATAAGGGAATCAGCGTCGGTCCTTCAATGGAACTCTCAGCATGGGATGGCATAAGACGGGTACCGGCAGACAGACTGAGCAGGGGAACCCTGGAACAGATCTATTTTTCGGTGCGGATGGCCGGGGCAGATCTGCTTTTGGAGGAGCCGATGCCTCTGATTCTGGATGATGTATTTGCGTTTTATGATGAGAAAAGACTGAAATCTGTATTAAAATGGTTGAGCGGACAAAAAAAGCAGGTTATAATATTTACTTGTCATAAGAGAGAAGAAGAGATTATGAAGAAGGAAGATTTTTCATGAAAATAGCATTGCCAAGAAAAGTGATGATGATCATTAATAATCTGCAGCTTCACGGGTATGAGGCTTATGCCGTCGGGGGCTGCGTCAGGGATTCGATTCTGGCCAGACGTCCGGAGGACTGGGATATTACTACGTCCGCGCGTCCGGAGGAGATCAAGAAGCTGTTCCGCAGGACAGTGGATACCGGGATTGAGCACGGGACGGTCACCGTACTTCTCGGGAAGGACAGTTTTGAAGTGACGACTTACCGGATCGATGGAGCGTATGAGGATGGACGGCATCCGAAGCAGGTGGAGTTTACAAGCCGTCTGGAAGAGGATCTGCGGCGCAGAGATTTTACGATAAATGCTATGGCTTATAACGATGAAGTGCGCCTTGTGGATGTATTTGGCGGGATGAAGGATTTAAACCATCATCTGATCCGCTGTGTGGGTGATCCGAAGGAGAGATTTTCGGAGGACGCTCTGAGGATTCTGCGGGCAGTGCGCTTTTCCGCCCAGCTTAATTTTCCGATTGAGGAGCAGACTGCGGCGGCGGTGAGAGAACTTGCGCCGACCCTTGAGAAGATCAGCGCGGAGAGGATTCAGACAGAACTGGTGAAACTGCTCGTTTCACCGCATCCGGAGAGAATTCAGGACGCATATGAGCTGGGAATCACCAAAGTGATCCTGCCGGAGTGGGACGCCATGGTGGGGGTGGAGCAGAATACCCCTCACCACAAGCACGATGTGGCGCGCCATACGCTCCTGGCGCTTAAGAATATCAAACGGGATAAGATTCTGAGGCTTACCATGCTCTTTCATGACATGGGGAAACCGGCGATGAAGACGACTGATGAGAACGGACGGGATCACTTTAAGGGACACGCCCTGGTCAGCGAGGAGATCGCGCGGAATATTATGCGGAGGCTTAAGTTCGACAATGATACGATACGGACGGTGAGCCGTCTTGTCTGCTATCACGATTACCGGATGGAGGCGACGCCGGTCAATGTCCGCCGCGCCATGAACCGGATCGGTGTGGAGCTCTTCCCTTACTATCTTGCGGTACGTCTTGCGGACGCCAAAGCGCAGAGCCCATACCGTCGCCGTGAGAAGATTGAGAATATCGTGGAGATCAGGAAACTGTATCAGGAAGCTCTGATGAACGGCGACTGCGTTACGCTGAGGCAGCTCGCGGTGGGCGGCCGGGAGCTGATGGAGCTTGGCATGAAACCGGGACGCGAGATCGGGAAAATGCTGAGCGAACTTCTGGAGTATGTGATCGATGATCCGAAAAGGAACGAAAAAGAGATTCTCTGCAATTATGCAAAAGAAAAGCTCGGTCTGTAAAAGAAAAAACAGACTGTGAGAAAGAAAACCCGGCCAGTGAGTCATACCCGGGCCGCCCCCTTCATAGATTAGGATGTAAGGTTCAGCCACGCACCGAAATGAGAGGCACAGTGCTTCAATGGTGCGGGCAGAACCGTGATTGACAGAGGTGACAGGGGGCAGCTATGAGGGAAGAATATGAACTGGAAGTGCTGGGGCGGTATGATATTGAGGTAAAGGGCACCCGCAGAATCAGGGGTGCGTTTTTTTGCGATACAAATGAGGGGACGATGCTGCTGAAAGAGACTAAGGTGTCCGCACAGCGCGCCCCCTTATTGTATACTGTGCTTCGTTATATTGAGGATCTGGGGATAGTGAAGGTTGACACCCCGGTATTTACATCGGACGGAGAGCTTCTCGTCACTTCCAGAGAGGGACGGGTATACATGCTCAAAAAATGGTATCAGGGGCATGAGTGTGACATCAGGCAGGAGGGCGAGCTGGTGCAGGCGGCGCAGAAGCTCGCGGTTCTGCACCGATTGACGGGAGACCGCAGACAGTGGGATGCGAATGGGACACTGACCGGGGAATATGCGGGTGTGGCCCGCGATCCGGCCGAAGAAATCCGGCGTCATAACCGGGAGCTGAAAAAGGTGCGGACGTTTATCCGTCAGCGCACTGTTAAAAATGAATTCGAGATGCTCTTTCTTTCCAGCTTTGAGTCCATGTATGAGATGGCGGAGAAGGTGCTTGACAGGATGGAAAGCGCGGGACTCGGAGAATTGAAAAAAAGTGCAGCGGATACGGGAAGTCTGATCCACGGAGACTACAATTATCATAACCTGCTCATGACGGAAGATGACATGGCGGTTACAGGTTTTGAGAGGATGCACGCAGGAATACAGGTGCAGGATTTGTACTATTTCACAAGGAAAGTCATGGAAAAACATCATTGGAAACAAAAAACTGGACAAAAAATACTTGACGCCTATGAGTCCGAGCGGAGACTTACCCCTTGTGAGCGGGAGTATACAGGGCTTTGCCTGGCTTATCCGGAAAAATACTGGAAGACTGCGAGCAGCTATTATCATTCCAATAAGGCGTGGCTTCCGGAGAAATACGTGGAGAAATTAAAACTGGCTGTGCGGCAGGCGGAAGAAAAATACGGATTTTTGGAGGAGGTATTTTCCCTTCGCCTCTAAGACGTGGCAGCTATAAAGTTCACTAACTCCCGTATGAAAAACGTCCGAAAACAGGGACGATTCTCAAACGTATTCTGC